>CAYTXN010000051.1:10847-14118 GCA_964441195.1 uncultured Limnohabitans sp. | reverse complement strand
TCCTTGTCCTGCTGCTCAGTTCTTGGAATTTCCTTGGGAAAATCATTCATGTGGAATATATCTATCGCATGTCCATCCAGCATTTTCATTCCGTCAAATCCAGATCCTCCGCGGAAAAGGTGATAGACATCGGCCAGAATCTTGGCGTCTTCGTCATCAGCAGCAGCTGCCACAGCCATGGCTTGACCCAAGTGATAAAAGGATGGAAAGGCTCCCCAAAACTCCAATTGCGGCATGACTCCGGTTTTTCTTCCTAGGTCCAACAGGTTTTTATATTTCTCTCCGGCTTTTAGTAGATCGATCGGTGCTTCAGTTCCAATCGCTGGGGCAGCAACTCGAGGAAAGCCCAAGTCAGCTAGGATTCCCATTTCGGTTTCCATCTGAGCGAAACCTGTCTTGCTCTTCGCCTCATCCTGAGCCATCCAAGTTGGGAATCCGATGCAGTCAAAAAATTCAATACCGGCATCAGATGCCAACTTCTTAAGCGAAGCCACGGTCTTTCCAGTTTCCAAGTACGCTTGAATCTCCATCATCCACGGCTCAAATCCATCATAGCCGGTTTTTGCACATAGTTCAATGATCTGTGGAAGGCTGAGTTTTTGACCTCGGATGGTACTTGTATTCAGGGAAAACTTAAAGGAGCTTTCTTTCTTTTCAGGAGATTGCCCAAAAACCGGTGCAGTCGTCACTGCCAGTGGTGCAAGCGCTAAAGTTTTTAATAGGTTTCTTCGGGTCGTCATGTGATTTGAAATGAGTTAAAGTTTCCATCTATAAGAAAAGAATGCCATTCATAGATATTTTGAATAAATCTAAACTGTTAGGATTTTGAATCGTATTTTACGGCATGCAAAAAATAATATTTTTTCTTTTCACCGCATCATGTTTTGTGAGTAACGGGTTTGCGCAAGTTGCTGGCGAGAACTTGGCTTACCTTCCAGAATATCAAAAACAATTACCTTATTTCCAGGAATTGATCACTGGAGGGCAATATGCGGAGGCGTCCAGACTCATCCAAGGAAACCCTTACTTTGGTTCACGCCAATTTGAAAATGGGACTTTGAGTATAAATGGAATCGTCTATCCCGAAGTTCCCCTGCTCTATGACAGTTACTTGGACCAGGTGGTGACTTTTCACCCAATTTTCAACCAAAAAATCCTTATAAAACCAGAGAAAATTGATCGCTTCGTGCTTTCCAATGGTTCCAGTTTCCGATTTATTCCCGGCAATTCAGATTATCTTCACGATCAAAATGGAATCTATGAAATCTTGGGTGAGGGTGAATTTGCAGCCCTAGCCAAACGATATAAATCCACCAAGGAACTGCGTGAAATGTCACAATATGATGCTGTTTTCACAGAAAAAAGCGACTTTTTTCTTTGGAAGGATGGGGAGTTTTTTCCAGTCAGTAAAAAAAGCCAGGCTATCGAAATTCTTGAGTTAAATAAGAAAGAAATGAATAAGCAGCTACGAACGGCTGGTTTGAATTTCAAGCAAAATCCCGAAGATTTTTTTCAATTTTTAGTCACTAAATCATCTGAGAACAAGTAATCCATGAGCCTGTTTACCAAAGGATTAATCATCATTCTATGTCTTTTTTCACTGCAAACTGTAGCCCAACAAACAAGTGATCAAATCACGGGGTTTTTTCCGGGAATTTCGTTTGAGCGATTCATGGAGCTTACTGAAAAAGAGACCTCTTTCAAATTCTACTTCAAAGAATCAGACATTGAAGGACTTTCTGTAAATCTTCAGGCCAACAATGATAAGCTGGAAGATGTCTTAAGTTTGATTTTCCTCAAGACGGATTTGAAATTTTCTATCTCCAAAACTGGCGAAGTCTATATCAGTAAGGGGAAAAAATTGTCTGTAGATTTTCCAGAATCATTTTTCTCCCAAGCTTCAGATAATCAATCCACGGGATCGTTGGGAGCGGAAGATGAATTTGTGAGAAATCGTAGGTATGTGATCGGAGTGCCAAGCGGATCTTCTTCAATTGCGAAAATTAGAGGGCAAGTCATCAGTTTAGAAAAGGGCGAGCCAATAGCCGGTGCAATCGTATATGAAAAACTCAGCCAAACTCAAACCATCACTGATAAGGAAGGACGTTATGAGTTATCGATTCTGAAAGGAAATCAGACCATTTTGGTGCAAAATATCGGTGGCTACACGGAGCAGCGACTCATTGACCTTCAAGGAGACGGAGAGCTGAATATGAGTATTGGTGAGGGAGTATTTTCGCTCAGCGAAGTAGTTGTTCGTTCTGGCGCTTTGACTAATGTCTCACGTCCTGAGATGGGGGTTCAGTCGCTTTCCGTTCAGCAAATGAGGAAGTTGCCCTCGGTCATGGGGGAAGTCGATATCTTAAAAGGAATCCTGACCATGCCAGGCGTCAACACTGCAGGGGAAGCGAGCGTAGGGTTCAATGTTCGAGGTGGAGCAGCTGACCAAAATCTTATCCTTTTCGATCAAAACACCCTGTTTAATCCTTCACACTTGTTTGGATTTTTCTCGTCAGTAAATTCTGATATGGTGCAAGGAGTGGAATTATATAAAGCAGGCATTCCGGCCAGTTTGGGAGGTAGATTATCTTCAGTTCTACAAGTCACCCCGAAGCTGGGAAGGACAGATAAAATCGGAGGTTCCGGAGGAATCGGGCCATTGACCAGTAGATTGAGTCTTGACGGACCATTAGGTGAAAAAACCACATTCATTATCGGAGGAAGAATGACCTATTCGGATTGGCTGTTGGATTACTTGGAAGATCGTGCTGATTTGGGTGCAAGTCGTGCATTTTTCGCCGATTTCAATGGCACTATTGAGCATAAATTGAATGAAAAAAATACACTCCGATTCACGGGGTATTACAGCGAAGATAAATTCCAATTTGACCCAGATACGGTTTACAGCTATTCAAATCAGAATTTTGCACTCTCCTGGACTCATTATTTCAATGACAGGGTAGAAGTGACTTTTTCGGCCGGGCAGGATGCCTATGATTTTCAAGTTCAGGGAGAAGACAATCCTCTGAATTCTTACCGCTATAATTTTGACATCCAGCAGCGATTTTTGAAAGCGCAATTCCGACAGGAAAAGGGAGACAGACACATTTTTTCCTACGGAGTTCATTCCATTTGGTATGATCTGAACCCTGGGGAAATTGCTCCTTTTGGTGCTGAAAGTATTGTCATACCAGAAAAAGTGGCTTCTGAGAAGGCCTTAGAAACTTCTTTCTTTTTCGGAGATGAGTTTGAAGTCAATGATCAGTTGACC
>CAYTXN010000051.1:0-10747 GCA_964441195.1 uncultured Limnohabitans sp. | reverse complement strand
AGCAATTCATCAGTGATTACACCAACAGATACTTGGAAGCTGAGTGATGCATTTATTGCTCCGCAAAGAGGCATTCAATACGCTCTGGGTTATTTTCAAAACCTGAACAATAATACGATTGAGTTTTCTGCAGAAGTCTATTATCGTACGATGCAAAATCTTCTGGATTACAGATCCGGAGCTTCCATCGTATTAAATGACCGCATCGAGCAGGATGTCTTGGTGACCAAAGGAAGAGCGTATGGTCTTGAACTTTATCTCCTAAAATCCACAGGGAAACTAAACGGGTCAATAGCCTATACCTACAGCCGCTCTCTTCTTCGGACCGATCCAGGTGAAGGCAAGGAACAAATCAATCGTTCCGAGTGGTACCCGAGTAATTTTGATCAGCCGCATAATGCAAATGTGGTCTTGAATTATGAACTGAGCCGAAGACTCAATACCACTTTAGCTGGAAAATACAGCACGGGTCGTCCGGTGACACTACCTGTGGCAAAATTTGAATATGGTGGATCGGAACGCGTTTACTTTGGAGATCGAAACTCGGTCCGTATTCCCGATTATTTCAGATTGGACTTCTCGATAAATTTAGAGGGCAACCATAAGGTCAAGAAGCTTGCTCATGCTTCGTGGTCATTTGGAGTTTATAATATTCTAGGGAGAGCAAATCCCTATTCGGTATACTACATTCCTGAAGGAGGAAAATTGCAGGGTTATCAGCTTTCGATTTTTGCAAAACCCATTCCGTTCATCACTTATAATTTTAGATTCTGATGAGGGTATTCTTCCCCATATTACTCTCTGGTGTCTTAATGCTTTTTAGCTGCAGGGAACCGTATGATCCTCAGATTTTATCTGAAAATCTTGGAGTTTTGGTTGTGGAAGGGTATCTCGATACAGAAGGAAATCCTAGTGAGCTGAAGATTAGTCGTACTGTTCAACTTTCATCTGATACTGTCGCAAATCCGGAATCAGGTGCCCAAGTATTTCTCAACTCAGAAGCAGGAGTCAGTTGGCGGCTTCCAGAGGTTTCTCCTGGAATTTACCTCTTTGAGGCGGATATTCCAGAGACTGAAGTTTACCGTTTGGAAATTGAGCTTGCAAATGGAGACCGGTATGAATCGAATGAACTCCTTCCAATCCTAACACCCGAAATACTGGAGGCAGGTTTTGTACGAGATGAAAATGGGGTGGAGGTTTTTGTAAATACTCAAGGGAATGAGCAGGTGGACGACTTTCTCTGGACATTTCAGGAGACTTGGATTTTTCGACCTTACACACAGGTTGGATTTATTTTTGATACCTTAATAAATGATGTAAGAGACCGAAAAAAAGAGGAGCAAATTTATAATTGCTTCAGATCTGAACCCAATCCTGGGATTCTACTTGAAACCAGTTCAAGGTTTCAGGACCAGGTCGTATTCCGACAAACCATTACAGAAATCCCCGAGGGAAATGAAAGGCTGCAGGCTAGGTATAGCATCTTGATTTCACAAATGGCAATTCCTTCGGACGCGGTTAGTTTTTGGGAAACTTTGAAAAGAAATACAGAGGATATCGGATCCATCTTTAGCCCATTGCCATCCCTGATTTCTGGAAATATGGTTTCGCTAGATAAAGATAGTCCAGTTGTGGGCCAAGTGAATTTGGGTGTAGTTCGCCAGAAGCGAATCTATATTAATCGTCAGGAAATCGCTCCTTGGCCATATGTAGAGGAATTGTTGGCGGGTTGCTTTGTTTTGCCTGATCCTATTTTAATAGGTACGTTTAATTTTTCCCATTATTTCCAACATGGGACAATTCTTCCTGCCTTACCTTATATGGGTGATGGACAGAGTCCTTCGATGGGGATTCTGGGATATTACGCAATCGAAAAACGATGCGGTGATTGTTCACTTTACGCTGATATAAATAAACCTGATTTTTGGGAAGATGAAGAATAACAATGAACCCCTCTTGAAAATGAATTCCAATTCCCCGGCAATAAGTTGGTATAAAAGGGTACTTTCTTCTTGGCTTTTATTACTGATTCCGATTTTTTTGGCGGAAGGGCAACAATTAAATATCCCCAAAGAGTCAGTTCAATTTAGCACTCCAAAAACACTGTATTTGGTGGGTGAGAAGATATGGTTTGAGGCAGACGTAAAATCGGGTCAAAGTGTAAGTCCTTCACAGGTACTTTATGCAGAATTGGTGGATCGATATTCTAATTCTGTGACTTATACCAAATTCCCTTTGGAAGGGGGAAAGGCATTGAATTATCTTTTGATTTCGGAAGCGATTCCCTCAGATCATTACCTGTTTCGTGTTTACACCCGTATCAGTCCGTATTTGGATTTGGAAGTAGGCATTGCACAGCAGTTCGTGACTGTAATTAATCCCAAAATTCCACCAAAATCATCAGTAAAGTCGCCGAGTTCTCAATCGAATGAGATTACAGGATCAGGTAATATTGGGCAATTGAGCAGTACAAATGCCAAGTCAGGGGAATCATTCCAAGTTTCTTATGCAGAGTCTGATAGGATTCTGGCTTCTGGTGTTTCCATTTCAAATCCTTATTTGAATACAGAACAGATTCAACTTAAGTCAAAAGATATCTATGCGTCAATAACTGAAAAAACGCTTTTACCGGAGCTTTTTGGTCATATCGTCGAATCCAAGGTGCCAAAGCCAGATACTACCTTGACCTACTTCCTTTCACTACATGGTAAACAGAGTTCACTCTATACCGACCGTGCTGATAAAAATGGCCAAATCCTTTTCGATGCGGGAGGACTTTCCCATTGGGATCGTTTGATCATTCAGCTTGAAGATGGTGCAGAAATGGAGGGTTTGGAGATCGTCTCTCCGGTCATCAAAACCGAATTTGTGAGTGGATTTGAATTTCCAACACTTTCTATTCCCCAAAGTGATCTTCAGTTTCTAAGTCAACTTCAAAAAGCAGCAGCAATTGAAACCTATTATTTGGAATCCTATGAAGAAGACTCACTGGAGATAGTCACCGGATTTGTAGCAGACCACACTTACTTTTTGGATGATTACACTCGGTTTGAAACAGTGGAAACTGTCATTAGAGAATATGTTCCAAGTGTATTTGTGCGGAGCCAGGACAAAATAAAAGAGTTTAGATTGGTAAATGAAGCCGTGAAATCAGTTTTTGAATCCAATCCTCTGATCTTAATCGACGCCATGCCTGTGTTTAATTCCGATTTGCTTTCCGGCTTCAATCCGAAGTTTCTTTCCAAGCTTGAAGTTCTCAATCGGGAGTTTTACCTCAATGACCGGACCTATCCAGGAGTTCTCAGCTTTAGTAGTTATGAGAATAATTTTGGTCTCTATCCTTTAGAACCTTCTGCTCGATTTTTCGACTATTTAGGACTTCAGCCAATTATTGAGCTTGACAAATCGCAATTCAGTCAGCGACAGGTAGAAGGGCAATACCCGGATTATCGGACCATTTTACTTTGGGGAAAATCTGAATCTGCAAGTATACAGGCGCCTAGTACCCTTGGGGACTTTACATTTTGGGTTAGATATTTAGATAATTCGGGACAAACTCAGATATCAAAGAAAAAAATTACAATTGCGCCATGAAGTTGAAACAACTTGAGGTAATACTTCGACAAATAACAGTGCTAACCAGTATTATATTGGTGTTTTTCGCCTGCAGAGAACCTTTTGAGCCTGAAATCCCAAGGGAAATTACTTCTGTATTAGTAGTAGAAGGCTATCTGGATACCGAGGGATTGGAAAGTGAATTGAAACTCAGCCGAACTTCCCCAATAAATTCGACAACTACATCCACACTGGAAGTTGGGGCTCGAGTCACTGTATTTTCAGAAAATGGTACTGCTTATCTCCTGACAGAAGGCGAGCCGGGTGTTTATTTATTCGCCCAGAACATCCCCGAAAATGCTAATTATCGAATCGAAATAGAATTAAGTGGAGGAGAGCGCTTCGAGTCTTCTATGATAAGACCCATCGTTACACCAGATATTCTAGATGCTGGTTTTGTCAGAGATGAAGAAGGAGTGGAAGTCTTTGTCAATACTCAAGGAAATGAAACCGCTGACGACTTCCTATGGACTTTTGAAGAAACCTGGATTTATCGTCCACGTATTCGAACAACGTATATATACGATCCATCTATTGGCGATGTCAGAACCCGAAAAGCATCTGAACAAATTGCACTCTGTTTTAAGAGCGAACAAAATCCGGATATTTTATTGGAGACAAGTTCAAGATTTCAAGACCAGGTAGTATTCAGGAAAACTATCACTGAAATTCCCACTGGAGATGAACGCATTCAAGAACGATATAGCGTTCTTATTTCTCAAAAAGCAATCGATGCAGACGCAGTAAAATTTTGGGAAACCTTAAAAAGAAATACGGAAGATATAGGTTCTATTTTTAGCCCATTGCCCTCCCAGATATCAGGCAACATCAGGTCAATGGATAATTCCCAGATGCCGGTGGTAGGACAAGTCAGTATGGGAGTGACCAAGCAACGAAGAGTTTATATTAATCTGATAGATGTATCACCTTGGGGCTATAGTTATCCGGATTTTAATAATTGTGTCATCGGTGAGGAAGCAGTGATGATCCCTATGTATCAGTCTATTTTTGGCAATGGGAGTGTTGTTCCTGCTCGAGAGTTGATGGCAGGCACAACTATAGTTGGATATTATCCCACCGATAGAAGATGTGCAGATTGTACACTCTACGCATCGCCGATTGTTCCTGATTTTTGGGAAAATGACTGATTTCAAAAGAGTTTTTGGCTTAAGAATTTTTCTTCCCCAGTTCTGAATTGATGAAGTTTCCCAAGCGTTCTTTGTATTCTTTTTCTCCTGGATAAGAGGGGACAAGCCCCGTTTTTTCAGGGAAAGTTTCCATATGAAGAGTCTGCGTAGGAAAGGCAAATCTCACACCCAAGGCATTCGCCAATTTGACGGTTTGGATTAAGATTTCATGTCTTGATCTAAGTTCCTCCGGCCAAGTAGGCACTTCGAAGAAAATGTAAAACATGATGTCTTGGCTAAACGACGATAGGTTGTTGAAATAGATGTTGAAGTAATCTTTTCTCGTCTTAGGATGTGCCATTACGATCTCCTGAAGTCCTTTGACAAACTCTTCAATCAGTTCCGGTGGTGTATCATAGGTGATAGTCAGCGTGGTGAAAAACCGTCGATATTGACGTAAGCCATGATTATCGACGACAGCATCGGCGATTTTTCCATTTGGCACATACATGACTGAATTTCGGAATGTTCGGATTCGCGTAGACCTGAATCCCACCTCCTCAACGGTTCCATCGATTTCGCCAGAAGTTACCCAATCACCCACCTGAAATGGCTTGTCGATAAAGATCATGATCGAGCCAAAAAAGTTTTTGATCGTGTCCTGAGCAGCTAAAGCGATTGCCACACCACCGATTGATATCCCTGTCAAAAAGGGAATGATGTCAAAATTTAATCCATCCCGAAGGACGAATAAGGTACCGACCAAAATAACCAACGCCTTAAGCGTTTTTCGAATCAAAGGAACCAGTTGGTCATCAAGTGTGGATTCGGTTTTTGCCGCAAGGCTGGCAAAATAGGCAGCGATGACATCGACGATTTTATAGAAAATCACCGTAATCAGGAATGGCTTTAGAGTATCAAAGACAGGAATAATCCAGGCATAAATCTCTACTGGTAATTGCAGGATCCTGATCAGAAAAGAAAGCAGCAAGACGAGTAGATAAAAACTCGTGATTTTTGCGACTGGAAGAAGATAGTTTTCTCCGATATAGCCATATCCCAGACGATTTAGGATATAAATGAGTCCTTTGTCAACCAAAAAAGTGAAAACAAAATGAGCCAGGAAAGTCAAGAAGATCAAAAAAGAAATTCCAACTAGTTGCCAGAGTTGAAGACCGAGGTACTCACTTGTGCCAATTTTTGGTAAAATATTCAGAAGTCGGGCAGTTCCATAGGGATAGGTTTCCCGATGAAGATCTTCGATCTGCGCTACAGAGAAAGATGAAAATTTCCACTGGTTACCATTTTTCTCTAGAAAAATTCCCGGAAGCTTTGTTCGGTCAAAATAGAATATCTGTTGGGCATTTGAAGAAGAATCTGCAAAATTAGGATCATTTGGAACTTCACTTGTGCGGATGACAACTCCTTTTCCTTCAAAGATCTGTTGAAGCTTAACGGCAAGCTCTTCCGCTTCGCCTTCCACATTTTTTAAGTTGAGTGTTTTGGCAGCACGATCTGGAAAAAAATGGCTTTTATCCAGATTATAAAAGAATGAAAGTGTGGTATGATAGGGTGAGTTAAGGTTGATTCCTTCTTCAATTAAAGCAAGCTCCTTATTATCTGTAATGAGCTGTGAATATGCGAGTTGAAAAAAAGAAAACAGGAAAAAGGAAATTAGAAAAAGCCGTTTAATCATCTTTGGTTTTGTTGATTTCAGGCTTGCAAGTTACTTAATCCGCAGGGCGAAGCCAAGTTTGGTGAATTAGTCAGGCATCAGATATTCCAAGATCCGACTACCGGAGACAGTTCGAATTACATATTGATTCCGGATTGGATGATGGCTGATCTGAATAGGTCCATCGCTTTCCAGAGGAGTGGAGGTGAGCATATTTCCTCGAAGGTCATATAAATAGCCAAATCCTTGTTCAGGATCAGTCACCGCAAGAATCTTTCGGTTTGCTCCAAAATCATAAAACCCAAACCACAAGTTTTCTCCCGCAAGAGCGAGGGTAAACAATTCATTTTCCTGTTCAGTCAAGACCAAGGTCTTGGCAAATTGCCTGGATAGAATTACTTGCGAATTACCTGACTGATCAGCTATTAATTGAAAGTTGTTGTCCCGATCGGATTTGATAAGTTGAGTTCTGTAGGTGATCTCACCATTGAAGCTCGCGTGGATCAATTCACCAGTTGTAGAAATTGCTGATATTTTCAATGTATTTCCACCTGTTCCTGTAGTCACATTCATTGGTGCGACAAATTCTTTACCAAGGTTGAGTGGAGAACCGGCTTGTTTTTCTCCACGACGATTAAAGAAATGAATCAGACCCTCCACTGACTGTGCGACCATATAATCACCTTTTCCGGGGACTCGAATATGACTTGGGGGCAGTGCCATTCTTTCATCCAATTTCAATGGATTCCAACCGTCCAGTGGTTTGCCATTTCGGTCCAAAAGCCAAAGGTTTCCCGATTCTGTAGCCAAAAAATACCGGTATTCCCGCGTATTGTCATAGTCCACTAAATTGAGGTGGGTGATTCGCTCGTTCAAGGAAGCGGGAAAGCCTGGAAGGGGATTTCCTAAGCGGTCGATTGCATAGACTTGTTCTGCCGTGGCTAGGAGTAATTGAAGTTTGCCGTTTTTCAGAAAATCAATCTGAAATGCATCAGAAACCACCGGTCCAGATAACTGAACTGAATAAACAGTCTCTCCGGCAGAATTGATCAAGTGGAGTACATGATTGGCATCCTGGACTACCAAATCTTCGGTTTTATCGTTGAAATTCAAGATGACTTTTGGGCCATAACGAATGTTATCCGAGAGAGAAATTGTATTTGCTGGGATCAAGCTCAAACTTTGATTACCTCTCACAGTGGTAGTGCCTGTCACTAGGTATGGAATTGACAAAGTTGCTTCGGGTTTACCCCCGATTTGGTTTATCCTCAAACTGATAAAAGGGAAAGCCTTGAATACTGAGGAGTAGATTTGTAGGAAAGGACTCCAGGCTGGGTTGCTCTTATTTTCCCAG
Source organism: uncultured Limnohabitans sp. (assembly GCA_964441195.1). Classification (GTDB taxonomy): domain Bacteria; phylum Bacteroidota; class Bacteroidia; order Cytophagales; family Cyclobacteriaceae; genus Algoriphagus. The sequence goes on along the minus strand of CAYTXN010000051.1, from coordinate 2,976 downwards.
TTGTCCCAAATTTTATCAAGAATAAAGGTCTTGGAATAGCCTGCTGCAGGGTTTACTGCTCTGTTTCCTGCAAATGATTCAGGAGCTTTAGCCCAAGTGTTTCCTGAGGCCCAATCATCCAAAATCATTTTCATACCCGCCGCTGAATTGGCCATCACCAAGATTTCCCCAATTAAGCTTATATGTGTCTGTGGATATCCAGTGAATTTTCCATTGAATAAATGGGCAGGGAATTCTTCTTCTGGAAAAAACAGAATTTCTGAATCCCGATAAAAGTCAGAATGATCTAAATCGATACCATTTCGGAATTCTTTCAAAAAGGCAATCGTCTGAGCTGGTTCTAACACTCTAGCCAAAACCACCTGATTATCATTCTGATTACCGAGATTTTCCAGTTGTAAGTGATAGAATTCGCCGGAAAAATTATCTAAAAAGCCACGATCCGTGAGTCGGTTTTGAATTTCTCCACTGATCGTGGATTTAGGAGTAAATGCAGCATTTTGTAGTTTTTGCGCTTCAAAAACTCCATCCAGATTAATTTGAGCAAGTGATTGAGTTCGTGTGGATATCACCTTTTGAAACTCGGGGAAGTTTGCCCGAACTGACGGGGTGAAATTGTATTCCTCATCCAGAATTGCAGGGCCTTTGAAGCTCAGTTGCCCTTCCTCAAAAGTCAGATTTAAAGCAAAAATTGATTCGTTAAGGGCGAGTTCTTTAATTGTAATGTTTCCCCTGTCTTTACTGATTCCTTCTAGAAGATTAGAAATACCATTGGCTGAAAAAATCAGCCTTCCCAATCCCGAATCTTGATCGAGAGTGGATCCTAATTTTGAGGCCAGGGAATTTTGGTCAGCACCGATATAGAGCCGGATCGCTTCCTCTACGATGAAGGAAGAAGAAGAAGCGAGAAGGACATTTCCGATGATAGCCACGGTCCATTTACGGGTATTGTCCGACCCGAAAAATTCCCAAACTTCTAAATCACTGTACGTTCGAGATTGAATTCGTATATTTTTTGGAACTCTACTTTTGATTTCATCCAAAAAGTTAAGCGGTGAGCTTGCTCCAAAATTTAAAGTGAATAAAAGTTCAAAGCTGTCAATGCCTGTTCCATGGTAGCTGATGGTAAATTGCTTTCCACGAAGTGTTTGGGAGATCTGGCCATTTGCGCCAGTCAGGCTGTCCAAGCTGACTAATTGTTCGGAAGTTTTGGAAAATGACGGTAGCTGAGCGAGCAATTCCCAAACTGGCTGATTGACCAATTCATTCCATGTCTGATCAGCTTGAGAAGATTCGAAAACGAAAACCGCATCCGGATGGATCAGTTCCAGGCTGTTGATATTTCTGCCAGAAAAATAATTCTGGTAAAGCCAAAAGCCTCCCCATGAGACGAGGATTATTGCGGCTAGCACCAAAAGACTTTTCCAGATTTTCACTAAGCTTCTAAGGATGATTTCGATGGCATTATACAAAAAATAGACCTAAGAATCTCCGCTGATCGGCAGAGAATCTTAGGTCCTAACTTATTTTTAGACTGAATTACTTAGACAGGTTGTCCAATACGGCCATTACTTCCTTCACATGACCACGAGAAGTTTCAAGCAAGGCTTTTTCTTCTGCATTGAGATCCAATTCTAGAACTTTTTCTACCCCATTTTTGCCTAAAATAACTGGCACGCCTAGGTAGCAATCATCGATGCCATACTCCCCGTCCAATTTAATGCAAACTGGGAATACTCTTCGCTGATTTTTCAGGATAGCTTCCACCATTTGCGCAGCTGCAGATCCTGGAGCATACCATGCGGATGTCCCCATCAATTTGACTAGTTCTCCACCGCCAAACTTGGTTCTTTCGATGATCGCGTCCAACTTGTCTTTGGCTACCAATTCTGTCACAGGAATACCTGCTATAGTAGTATATCGTGGAAGAGGAACCATAGTGTCTCCATGTCCACCCATCAAAATCGCCTGGATTTCTTTAGCGGACACATTCAATTCTTCAGCAAGGAAGGCTCTGTATCTCGCGGTATCAAGGATACCCGCCATTCCGATCACTTTATTTCTGTTAAATCCAGAAGTAAGGTGTGCTTGATAAGTCATGACGTCCAATGGATTGGATACCACGATAATGATTGCGTTTGGAGAATGTTTGACCACATTTTCAGTTACCGATTTCACGATGCCCGCGTTTGTTACGATTAGGTCGTCACGGGTCATTCCCGGCTTGCGTGGAAGACCGGAGGTGATAACTACCACATCTGAGTTTGCAGTCTTGGCGTAGTCGTTGGTACTGCCTACAGTACGGCTATCATATTGGTTGATCGGGGCTTTTTGCCAGATGTCTAGGGCTTTGCCTTCAGCGATACCTTCTTTGATGTCAATTAAAACAATTTCTTCGGCTATTTCGCGATAAGCTAAAACATCGGCACAGGTTGCACCTACGTTGCCTGCACCTACTACGGTTACTTTGCTCATGATTATTATTGATTTTTTTTATGAATACTGGCTTAAAAGCGCCGCTAAGATATTAAACAACAACTAGGAATCGAAGCCTGCCTCGGAATACTTTGGATGGTGTTCTGGATTTTTGATGAATGAAATCGAGCTTGTCGCAGAGTATACGCGGAGAATTGAATTTAAATCACCTTCCTGCCGGTTGGCAGGTGCGAGATCCCTCCCGTTAGCTATCGGGATGACCATAAAAAACCAACTATAAACTGATGAAATCGAGCATGAAGAGAACGTCACATACTGGTATGATTATCTGAAATGCGAGATTCCATGTGACCAATAAAAATCAGTTATCAACACATGAAAAATGAATAGGATAATCAGTTTATTCAAACATTTGTCTCAGACTAAAGAAGCCAAATGACTCGCGATAGGATCGGAAGAGTCGCTGATTATTTCCATTATAATATTCCGCAAGCGAGGTCATCATTTTTGCTTTAATCTTTGGGTTGCTGTCGAAGATCT
>CAYTXN010000050.1:9689-14132 GCA_964441195.1 uncultured Limnohabitans sp. | reverse complement strand
AATTCTGCAATAGTTCTTTTTCGTACAATTTTGGGCGAAATATGGGGCAAAAATCAAGCGCAAAGGGCTAATTTTAAACGTTTTGACCCATTTTCGTTGGCATGGAAACTGAGGATAGTTTGCAAATCAATCCACACAGTTATGAGCTACATCGCTATACCCATTCCTCGTGAGACAGGTAAACATGACATCCAAATCGAAGTTACTGTCAACAATCAAAAGCAGTCCCTCCACTACAAAGTCGAGCTTTTTTATTGGGATGATTGCAAAAATCCCCAAGGTCACCGCGCAGATTGCATTGCTGAGCTTCTAGCCAATCATGACCCAAATTGGATGGTCTATTACATTGGATCCCCTACCGAAGAATTTGTCCCGATTACCTTTGTCGAGCGAAGTGAAAAAAGCAGATTACGATCACGCAACTGAATCAGGGCTATTCTATTCCTTCAAGAAATCCTGCTTTCAGTTTCATTTGCCGATCAAAAAGTAAGGCATAATTCGTCCGCCCTCTAACGGGCCAGTTATTCAGCCAGCTTCGACCGTCGTGGAGTCCCCAGAATGTCACCCGGCTGATCTTGTCAGAATGCTTTCTAAAAACCTTAAAAATGGAAGCGTACCGACCGACCAATTGCTGTTCAACATCGACTGGAAGACCGTTTTTGTATGGGTTCCACTCGTCTGACTCGGCAAAGTTAATATTCAAGTCAGCACCTTGGGAATTATTTGGTCGGGGTAACACATCCACGTCAAGTTCGGTGACATGCACCTGAAATCCTGCCGCATGAATATCCACAATTGCTTGCTCGATTAGATCCAAAGAAGGTGAATTCAGACGATAATGTCCCTGCATTCCGATTCCGTCAATGCGAATACCTTCAGCTCGAAGTTCTTTTGCCAAAGCCAAAATCGCTTTCCGCTTTTCAGGAATCCAGACGTTGTAATCGTTGTAATAGAGCTCGACATTGGGATCAGCCTCATGGGCTTTACGAAACGCCGCTTTGATAAACTCTTTCCCGGTGATGTTGTACCAATGAGTTTTCCGCCAAGTGCCATCATCTTCAAAAGCTTCATTGACCACATCCCAACCATCAATTTTCCCCTTGTAGCGACCCACGACGGTGGAAATATGATCTTCCATTCGAGCGATCAATGCATCGGGACTTAGTGGTTCACCTGCGCCGTCTTGAAAAACCCATATCGGAGTCTGCTGATGCCAAACCAAGGTATGACCGATGGTAAATGCATTCATTTTTTCACCCAAAGCCACATATGCATCTCCATATTCAAAATTGTATTCTCCTTGTTTAGGATGAACAGGGCCCCACTTTAGTCCATTTTCAGGACTGATCGAGTTGAAGTGGAGATTCAAAAGTGAATCCGCTCCAACTTCCCTTCCAGTGACCTGTCCCAAATTCAATGCAGCTCCAATAAAAAAGTCATTTTGGAATTTGTCTTTTAGAGTGGTCGATGTATCCTGTTGAAAGGAAACCAGCACAGGAAAAAGGAGGAAAAGCAGGGTCAATTTTTTCATGGTCCAACTTAGCTTGAAATCACTTGAAACAGAAGAAAACGGCCTTACAAATCCCAAAAAAGCTTGAATTTGAGCAGAATAAAGGAAGTTTTCATTCCTTGGTCTATTTAGAAAAGTAAAGATTCAATAGAATCAAAAATTACCACCTCACCGCTTTGGGAACATCTTCTTTGGAAAATTCCAACTCAGTATACCCCATGGCATACGGTCCTATCTCGTAGGGAACATAAATCACCCAAAACTTATTATCCTTGAATCCCATGGCTTTCGCGAGGAAAAACCCTGACTCTGGAAGGAAAAAACGTCCATCATCCTCGAGGTTAACACCTTCTAGCACCTCATGAAATTCCCTAAATTTCTTTTCAGCAAGGGCAAAAAGCTCTGGTTCATTCGATATCAATCGATCCAATCTCAGAGATTCTCCGGACTTCGGATCAAAGTTTAAAAAGGAAACCATGCTATTGGGATGGGCACCGCCCAAAAAACTAGACTGAGTGAAATAAACACTCAAAGTACTGTCAGATACATAAGTAATCTCAGCACTTGCCTCGATTTCCCATCCTCCATAGGAATCCGGGAATTCAGCCTTGAAAGATTCGAAAGACCTGAAATATTTGGAAATCATCGAATCCAAAGGAGCAATCTCTTCTCCAGTTTGTACAAGGAAACGCATCTGATCTTGGATCGCCTGATTTATTTTATCAGCTACCTCCCCTCCTTCGGCCACTGGCCAAGAAAGCTTCAACTTTGCGCAGTTTTCGCCAACACAGGATTCTTTTTCAATTGTCTCGATTTGAAAAGTAAGCCCAATCTCTTTGATAATCTCTTGCTTTTTAAACCTGGAAGTGCAAGAAATCAATAAAGTGAAAAGTAAAATAGTTGTGATCCTCATGGCTTATTTCTTGAAGAAAAGCTGGATTAGTGAGTTGGCAAGTTTGCTTGGATTAAGTTCACCATTTTGGACTTTTGGCTTTTGGTCCTCCAGCATTTTTTGAATAATAGGGTCCTTTAGGAATGCTTGTCCCAATAAAAACTGAATCTGATCATCGAGCCAATTTAGTCGTTGGGAGGCCCTATTTGACTCCCAAAAGCCATTCCTTTTCATTTGATCGACGTATCCTAGAACTAATTCCCAAACTTCTTCCAAACCATAATTTGAAGTCGAGGATGCGAGAAGAACCTTTGGAGACCATTTTTTTTCAGCCAAAGGAAAGAGATGAAGCGCAGTTTCATAGTTCACTTTAGCTTTTTTGGCTACCGGAATATTTTCACCATCCGCCTTGTGAATTACGAGCGCATCGGCCATTTCCATGATTCCTTTTTTGATTCCCTGAAGCTCATCGCCCGCACCTGCCAACATTAGCAGCAAAAAGAAATCCACCATATTCTTCACGGCAGTTTCACTTTGGCCCACGCCCACGGTCTCCACCAAGATCACATCAAAACCAGCAGCCTCACAAAGCAGCATCGCTTCCCGAGTCTTTCCACTCACACCGCCTAAGGCTGACCCTGTGGGACTCGGACGAATAAATGCTCGCTTATCTGCAGAAAGCCTTTCCATCCGCGTCTTGTCGCCCAAAATGCTTCCTTTGGTCAACTGACTACTTGGATCGATTGCCAATACGGCAACCTTCTTTCCCTGATCCAAAAGCATTTTTCCAAAAGCTTCAATGAATGTACTTTTCCCAACTCCAGGTACTCCTGTAATGCCGATGCGGATGGAGTTCCCTGTATCGGTGATCAACGACTGCACCAGTTCTGAAGCCAAATCCTGATCAGATTCAAGCGTACTTTCCACTAAAGTGATTGCTTGGCTGAGGACCACACGATTTCCCGCTTTGATTCCCTCGCGAAACTCTGCTAAGTCAAGTCTTTTTTTCATGTGGTTATAATTTGATTTTTAAAGGCCACATGGAATCTTCGCATGCATGATAATATATCTCTGGGTGTCTCTTAGGGTCATGCTCGATTTCATGGGTTAGAAAATTGGAATCGGCTTTCGCCCATGGGTGTTTTTTCATATTCCGCCAATAGGTATTCTCGAAATTCAGGTGAAAAGAAGGGTTCCGTCGCAGAAAGGTCAATCTGTTGAGTAAGCTTTTCGGAGAAAAAGAAAACCAGCGTCTTCCCATATTTGGTATGAGGCTGTGCATCTGCAAAATCCTTCATCCAACTGGTATCTGAATCCAAGGCTCGGATTGCATAAATCCTCAAGACAGGCCCGGTATTGTTCTCATTTCGATAGAATCCAATTTCTTCATATTTCCCTTCGAATCGCTCCAAACCGGGCTGTGATAGGCTGGAACTAACGATCTGAAACAGGACTATTAGCACTATTGCAGTGATCAAATAGAAAATGAGTTTGTTCCTTTTCAAAAACTTTGGAGGGTTTACGAGGTTTAGACCTTAATTTAGCCCAAAATTCTGACAATGGCTTTCGAGTACCTCAAGGCACTTCACATCATTTTCGTAGTCACTTGGTTTGCAGGGCTTTTCTATATCGTCCGATTATTCATCTACCAAACCGAGGCGCTTCAAAAATCCGAACTGGAACGAAGCATTCTCAAGCCTCAGCTTGACTTAATGGCCAGCCGACTTTGGTATATCATCACTTGGCCTTCTGCTATTCTGACCCTAATATTTGGGACTTGGGTGTTGAGTTACCGATGGGGATATATGGAATTAGGATTCATGCATGCCAAGCTTGGCTTTGTATTGCTGCTTTATGTCTACCATGGTTTTTGTCATGTTCTTTTCAAAGAGTTGCAAGCAGGCAAAAGCCGATGGACCTCAACTCAACTCCGCATTTGGAACGAAGCGTCGACGATTTTGCTTTTTGCTATAGTCTTCTTAATTGTGCTGAAAAGTACGCTCAGCATGGTTTGGGGGATATTGGGATTGATAGGATTATC
>CAYTXN010000050.1:1438-9589 GCA_964441195.1 uncultured Limnohabitans sp. | reverse complement strand
TGCAAATCAGAATCTGATAATTCTTCCGCCCAACTCCCAATTTTGGGCGAGCGGTATGTGGATGACAATCAAGATACCGTTTACCATGAGATCGCTGATTTTTCATTTATTAATCAAGTAGGTGACACCATTACCAACGCAGACGTCGCAGGCAAGATCTACGTCGCTGATTTCTTTTTCACCTCCTGCCCTACGATCTGCCCGATCATGAAAAAGGAGATGCTTCGGGTATTTGAACAATACAAGGATCAACCTGATTTTAAGATTCTTAGCCATTCCATTGACCCAACTCACGATACCCAGGAAGTCCTAAAAGATTATTCCGAAAAGTTAGGAGTGGAAAATGCCTCCACATGGAACTTTCTAACCGGAGAGCAAGAAAAAATCTATGAAATTGGCCAAACTAGCTACTTGACCACTGCCATGGCTGATCAAGATGAGCCAGGAGGATTTTTGCATAGCGGAGCCTTTCTTTTAGTGGATGGAGATGGAAGAATCAGAGGAGTATATGATGGCACTAAGTCAGACCAAGTGGATCGACTGATTGCAGACATCCCAAAATTGCTGAATCAATGAGGTTTCTTGTGATTTTTGTTTGTGTTTTTGCAGGATTTTCTTGCGCTCCAAAATCCACAAATGAGGAAAATACCTTAGCCCAAATCAGTGATCCTGAAGTAATGCAATTCGCCATTACAGGCAAAACTTTGTACGAAAACTACTGCGCAAACTGCCATCAGTCCGATGGAAAAGGACTTGGGAAACTTATCCCACCACTTCGGGACTCGGATTATTTCAAAGCAAGCGTTCATCGAACTGTTTGGATTATTCGCCATGGGCAAAAAGGAGAAATCATAATAAACGGTGAAAAATACAATCAGGCAATGCCCGCAAATCCGAATCTTAAACCTTTGGAAATCGCCCAAATTGTAACCTATGTTTATAACATTTGGGGAATGAATGAAGGAGTAATTACCTCTTCAGATATTGAGAAATATTTAAAAAATAAACCCGAAAACTACTGATCCTTCAATAGGGAATCAGCTTTGGACAAAGCGGCTTTCATCAGTTGGTTGACTTGGCTCACTGAGACCATTTGTTCTTCAAGATAGTTCTTCACCTCTTCGGGCGTTCGTTCTCCATCTTCAGTTTCGTATTGTCGCATCCAGACAAACATGGCTTCATAAGCCTGATCCAGTTCCAATGCGAGATTTTTCATCTCTTGAACTTTTGCAGAATCGACAGAATCCATCGCTGTTAAAACTTCTGCTCGTTGCAAAGCTTTTTTTTCAAAGGATTTAAGCTGTCCCATCTTCGGCATTACCTCATCATGGACTGCAATGACTTCAGCTCTTCTTTCAGCATTCAATTCCTCTTGGTTTGGCCCACAAGACTGAAAAACCAAAACAAAACTAAAAATTAAACTAATCCGACTAATCTTCATTAAATCTATTATTTGATGCCCTAAGATACAATTTTTTCTTTCTTTAGTTAAAAAGAAAATTCAAAAATGAATCCTCGTATAAATATAATTATTGATGCTAATTTTAGGAATCAAAATTTTACAACATGAAATCGAACATGACTCAAAGGACACACAGAGGAATGAATATCCGTATTGCGAGATTCCATGTGACCGATAAAATCAAATTATAAACACATGAAACCATTTTGCTTTGCCGACGGAAAAATTATCCCCAGTGAGTCTGCGACCCTACATCCGATGGATTTGGGTCTGATCCGGGGATATGGAATTTTTGATTTCTTTCGTACTGTAAATTATAACCCGCTATTTCTAGAGCATTATTTGAATAGGTTTATTTCATCAGCAGAAAGGACTTTTCTTCCGCTTCCATACTCTCGCGAGCAGCTCAGTGAAATTATCTCTCTTTTGATTGAAAAAAATGATCTGAAATTTGGAGGAGTCCGCATGGTACTAAGCGGTGGAGTATCTGAGGATCACTTTTCTCCAGCAGAAGGCAAACTCTTCATTTTTGGAGAATCATTATCCTTGCCATCTGAAGAAAAATATAAAAACGGAATCAAGTTGCTCTCTTTAGAGTATGTCCGGCCTATCGCAGACATTAAAACCACCAACTATACACTTCCTGTTTGGCACAGTGTCAATTGGCAAAGGTTGGGTGCTGAAGACGTCCTTTATCATTGGAATGGCTGGGTTAGCGAAAGCTCTCGGAGCAATTTCTTCATTGTAAAAGACGGAGTTATTCATACTCCAGACCAGCACATTCTCTTGGGTATCACCCGAAAACACATCTTGGAACTGGTAAAAAATGTGGTCATTCGACCTATTTCTCTGGAAGAAGTCTGGGAGGCTGACGAGGCATTTATCAGCAGTACGACAAAAGTTCTCCTACCGGTAACTCAAATTGATGAACGAAAAATAGGAAATGGGAAGCCCGGACCAGTGACGATGGGAATTTTGGAAAATTTCAAAAAACTGGAAAAAGAAACCGTCGCCTAGGTATAAAAAAAGCTCCTTTCGGAGCTTTTACTTTTTATTCTAAAATCAATCTTGCGTCTTTGAGAATATACATCAGCTTCTCCGGGTCATTGGAATTCAGCGTGAGCTTACCTCTTACTTTTACACGCTTGGAAGTGTACTTGATCGGACTTGCCATCATCACTTCCATCACCGTTTCTGGTCCACCGGAACCGCAAAAGAAACATTCTGCCAAAGGAAGACTCGATAGGATGATGTGCTCAGGCTTAAACATCCCCTCGAAAGGAATGATGTAGCCATCAGCCTCCACTTCTTTACCCTCCAATTTCTTGATTTGATCAGAAAAAACAGGCACGTATAACTCGCCGTATTGATCCTCACTGATTTTATAGGACACTTCAGACAGACTTTTCCAGACTCCTTGGGCCATTGATTCAGTAGTCAGAAACCCACTTATAAGAACCGCTACTAGGATAAAACTCAATTTCTTCATAATCAATTTTCAATAATATCTACTAATTAAGCCTTTGTCAGCTGCTTTGCAATGCTTGTTTGATAAGCTGACCAAGCAGGAATGATGGACGCTACCACACCTACCCCTAACGCATATACTATGATCCAAAGTTCTTGTTTTAAGAAAATCCAGGGTTGTAGTGAAGAAACCACATTTTGATCGCCTTGATTGATCAATAACCAAAGAAAACAATGGCCTAAACCAATCCCTAAAACTGCTCCCAGAAAGGTCAGCATCAATCCTTCCAAAAAAATCAAAGAAAGCAATTGTCCACGAGATGCTCCTATTGCTCTCAGAATTGCCAGATCATACTTTCGCTCCTTCAGAGAATTGTACAGTGCTATGAAAATGCCGAGGCCTGCAATCACAATTAAAATCAAAGCCAAACCTTGAAGCAAGCTGATCCCCACTCCCAATAATTCGAATAATCTAGACATCTCAAAAGATGGCGAAGCAGCTTGCATAGAAGTCCCAGAATTAATCATTCGGGGCAATTGAACAGCTGCGATTGGGTTTCGGTACTGGAGAAGCAGGGTTGTCACTTCCCGATCTTGTTCAGCAACCGGAAAGCCAGTCTTTGCTACAGGTGTATGAAATCGGGAATGATCATCTTGAGCTACTTGAACCTCTGAAGTTGAATCATTGACAGAAATTGGATTTTCCTCAGCATCGTCAGAAGGTTCATCAACAGTGGCTACTTCATCATGGGAATACCAAACTGATTCAATACTGGTCATGATTAGTCTGTCAACCACATTCCCTCTCTGCTGAAGTATCCCTACCACTACAAAATTATGTTCATCATGATCATGACTTCCCACACTGATTCCATGGCTGGAGGAGAATTCGTCTCCGAGCTTTAGTCCAGTTTTTGTTGCAATTTCAGATCCTAAAACTACTTCAAAGGGAAGCTCCCAGGACTTTCCTTCAGCCAACTCCACAGCGTAGAGTTCGAGGTAGTCATGATTTGTACCCACGATTCTGAATCCCTGAAAATTATCTCCCAAGGCTAGCGGAATGATGTTCTTTACAAGTCGATTTCGAGTTAGCTTTTGAGCATCCTCTACTTTAATATTTCCCGTAGGAAAATCGACATGGTAAACCGATGAAAGGATCAGTTGAAGTGGACTTCCCTTTGCACCCACAACCAAGTCAATGCCCGCTGCATCCTGATTCATCTTTTTTTCAAACTGATCTTGAATCAAAAGCAGAACCGTAATGATCGCCAAACCCAAAGCCAACAAAAAGACATTCAAACCCGTCGAAAGCGGTCGGAACGTTAAATATTTCCAACTGATTTTGAATAAATTCATGAGGGGACGACTTCGATAAAATTAGAAATATGATTTTTCACCCGCTGATCGTGGGTCACTATAATCAAAGCAGCCCCAATCTTCGCCGCTTGAGCCTTCAGCAGTTGAATTACTTTTTCAGTATTTTCATCATCCAAACTTGAAGTCGGCTCATCCGCCAGAATCAACTTTGGACTAGTTGCCAACGCCCTTGCGATAGAAACTCGCTGCGCTTCTCCTTCACTTAATGTCAAAACAGATGAATTTCCTTTTTCGCTTATTCCCAGATCGGAAAGCAACTGACTGATTTCCTGACCTTTCTTTTTGCTAAAAAAATGCGCGAGTTCTAGATTTTGACGCACATTGAGTGCTGCGATCAAATGAGGCTTTTGGAATACGATTCCTATGTTTTTTCCACGAAAAAGATCCAATTTCTGACCAGAAATAGAAGTAAGAGAAACACCATCAAGGACTACTTCACCTTGTTTGGGTTTTAGCAGCCCTGCCAATAGATTAAGCAAAGTGGTCTTCCCGCTTCCTGACTTCCCCAAAATCAACAACGAATCTCCCGAATCAACCTGAACATCAGGGAAAGTAATCTCTGCTTGTCCAGGATGAGCATATTTTAATGAAGTAGCTTTTAATAACATGATTTATTTCACAGGAACTGTCACATGAAATGTGGTGCCTTTGTCCACCTCACTTTCAAAAGTAATGTCACCATCCAAGACTTCAATGCATTTTTTGACGATGGAAAGGCCGAGACCCGACCCTTCTACGATTCCTACATTTTTGGCCCGGAAAAACCTTTCGAATAGTTTGCTTTGTTCTGATTTTGGAATCCCAATCCCTCGGTCTGAAATAGTTGCATGAAGGTTATTATCCTTGAAAGTCATCTTAAAATCAATCTGCTTACCATCTTTGGAATACTTCACAGCATTGGAAAGGAGGTTTTCAAATACTTGGTAAAGTAACTCTGGATCAGAAGTGATGGTTTTGGGAAGATCTCCGATTTCGGATTTAATGACTACATCATTTTCTATCCCTGCTTTTACTGTATCGAGTAATTCTTTGACAAAAGCTCCGGAAAAAATCTTTTTGGGTTTGAATTCCAGTTTGTTTTCGTCAGATTTTCCGAAGAAAAGCACACTGGTCAAGAGATTATTTAATGCCCTGACAGAGTTTTCGATTTTGAATGCATGTTTGGTGATTTTTTGCTTGAAGGGATGATCCCGCTCGGCGTAAATCTGGAGCAATTGGGCCGAGCTGAGGATTGAAGTGAGCGGGGTTTTGAATCCATGCGAAACATTGAGTACAATTCTAGACTTCAATTCGTTGATTTCCCGTTCTTTTTCAAGGGCTTTGGTTAGTTCTTTATTTGCTTCATAAAGCTCAGCTGTACGTTGCTTTACTTTTTCCTCGAGTTCATTATTGAGCTTCTGAAGTTCTTTTTCTTTTCGATCTTTGAAAATGGCCAATTCAATCACCATGTTCAATTCCCTGATGTTGAAAGGCTTAATTACATAAGCGCTGGGGTTGGTGCCCACCACTTTGTTAAGTGTCTCTGCATCAGAGCTTGCACTGAGGTAGACTACCGGGATATCATATTTTTCATTGATGATTTCAGTGGTCTTGATGCCATCCATTTCACCAGCTAGGTTGATATCCATCATGACTATGTCAGCCATGTTTTCTCCCAACATTTCAATGGCTTTTTCTCCTGTATCGGCGATTCCGATGATTTGATGGGCATTTTTCTCCAAGGCCCGCTGTAGTAAAAGTGCAGAAACGGAATCGTCCTCTACAATGAGAATTTTCAATGTAAACATGGGTTGAATCTGAGTTGGATGGTGTTTGGTTCTTTGAAATTACAAAAATTAAGCATCTGGCAATGGGATTTCGACTAAGACTCTCGTGCCGGAATTTTTTGTACTGCGAATCTGGATCTTACCTCCCAGCAATTGGATTAAATTTCGAGTGATACTCAATCCCAGTCCGGTACCTTCGAAGAGCCTGTCGTTCCCTTTGCTTTCCTGCTCAAAAGGATCAAACATTTTACTTTGGAAACTATCAGACATCCCTACCCCAGTATCTGTCACCTCCAAAATAAGTTGATTTTCCACTCGATCACAGGATACTGTGATAAGTCCCTTCTCCGTGTATTTGATTGAGTTACTCACTACATTATTCAAAATCATTTCTACAAATCTTCGATCCAATTTGGCTTGAAATTCCGGAGGGAGAAACCTGAAAACCAAAACAAGGCCTTTCCGCTCAGCGGCTGCTGTGAGTGGTTTCATGACAGTTTCAAAGAAGTTTTTGACATCTGTCTCCAAATATTCAACCGGCATTTTATTAGCTTCAATTTTGGCAAGATCCAACAGGGAAGTGATGGTACCGAGTAGTCTTTCTCCACTTTGCAGGATGATATCCAACTGGGAAACTAGCTCCCGATCCTCGTTTTTGGTCATGATGATATGCTCTGCACCGCCTATGATTCCGTTGAGTGGGGTCCGGATTTCATGGCTGATATTGGAGAGTAAACTTGACTTAAACCGATTGGCTTGTTCTGCTTTTTCTTTGGCTTCTTTCAAGGTGTTTTGTACACTTTTTTGAGCTGAAATATCCTTAAAAACCGACAAGACTAAACTTTTCCCCATCTCATCCTGGTCTAGCAACACCGAATAAATTTCCATCTCCAAGGGACCTGTGATCCAATCAATTTGGGCTTCAATGGAGATGCCCTGTCCGGGTGTTTTCCTTACCCGATTAAGTAGGGTATCCAAATAAAATCGCTTGGTGGCTTCCGAATTAAAAAGAAAGGAAAGGGGCTGGTTTTCCAATTTTCGGACGTCGCTTTTCATCATTTCAGCAAAAGCAGGATTAACTGTGAGGATTTTTTCATCCTCAAGTGTCAACAGCATACCGTCCTGTGAGCTATTCCAAACATTTTTAAACTGCTGTTCGGCCATGACCTTGTTTTTGTTCTCACGATCCACAGCCGTCTGAAGAATACCCAAGTTTTGAAGTTGTCTAAAAAACATATTGATCATAACCCCCAGGGCTACCAAAAACAAAACTGCAAAAATCACAAACCAAGGCCTGAGATAAAATGGGCTTAATATCTCAAATTCCCTTGAGGTGAAGGTGTTGGAAAACTCAAGACCGTTATAGGAAGTTTTAAGCTCCAGCCTATAAATTCCTGCTGGAAGATTGGAGTAAAAAAGTTGATTGGAGCGGGGGTCTTTTACGATTTCCCAATCTGCCTCCTCATTGGCAGCGAGAAGACGGTGATGTACCCAAAGTTCTTTTGAGTCATTAAAGCCGGGAGCGATAAATTCTACCTGTAGGGAATTTTGGTCGTAAGGGACATTCACTTCCTCTGAGCTCAATATTTCCTTGTTACCGAGTTTCAAAGATCTGACAAATACCTTTGGAGCACCCGAAGCGAGGAAGGTTTCATCGGGAGAGTAAATCGACAGCCCTTTCATTGTTCCAATCAAAACTCTGCCTGAAGCCGCCGAAGTCAGCGCACCTCTGTTGACCTCATCACCAATCAAGCCATTGGATTCATTAAACTGCGAAATCATATTCGACCCCAAAATAAACACCCCATTGTCTGTACCCGCCCAGATATTCCCCTCTTTGTCTTTCATCAGGACATAGACAGGTCTGGTAATAGTCCTTCCACCATAAATATAAAACCCGACATATCCCTCTTTGTAGATCTTCAGTCCGTATTCCGTACCCAAGAGAATACTCCCGTCATTCATCTCCATGAAATCGTATCCTTCTGCAAGAAAATACCGCGGGGTTTCGATGATCGGGTATTGATTTTCCAATCTACTGGCTCGAATGACCACTACTTTTCCATTCGAAAGCTTTCC
>CAYTXN010000050.1:0-1338 GCA_964441195.1 uncultured Limnohabitans sp. | reverse complement strand
AAATTTATGATCCGCTCATTAGGTATCTGTGGATTTTCCACTCCTTGATAAAGAGTCTTAACATCGAATCGGGTCATTTTTTGAATCCCATTGTTGAATCCAAACAGAAACTCTCCCGGACTGCGCTCCACACTAGCCGTGATTTCCTCTGCGAGAAAAGCCCCCATATCTACCCCATAATTCTGAAAAATTTGGGAATTGTTTACACCGATCCCCCGGCTGCTGCCAACCCATAATAAACCTTCTCTGTCTACAAAAGCCGTTTGGATATAAACAGCACGAAAAAGATTAGACAAATCAATCAAAATTGGTCTTTGCCTTACATCATTGTATTTTTTCAGATGTGAGTTATAGTGGTAAAAAACATTTTCACCAGAGAATACTAGGGAAAAATAATCCTCTTCTACGAAGTTAATAGTAGAAAAATTCTCGTCAATAATTTGGGTAGGAAATTCTGCTGCCGGTCCACTTGCCAAGTAGTTTTTTCCTAAAAAATAATATTCTCCGCTAGGGGATTTTTTGACTAGCACCGGCGAAGATGGTAGCGGGATTCCTCGAAATTGATATGGAATTAATTCCCCATCCTTCAACTGGTAGGCTCCATTCCTAAAAATCAATAAAATCTTATCTGAAACCTCCGACACAGCGATCAATGGACCGGTTAACAAGAAGTCTCGCTCAATTTTTTCTTCAATTTTTTCACCGTATTTCCAGACCATCAGATCTCTTCCAGTTTCTAGGAAAAAATATTTTTCGGGAGACTTCCCAATACTGAAAAAATTAATCTTTGAAGAGAAATAGCTTTTTAAGCCTTCGGGAAACTGAATTTCCGACCAAGAGTCATGCTTCCGCTCAAGAATGGTAGGAACGCCATTCGCATTGTAAATCCATAGTATTCCATCCTCATCTTTGAGCAATGCTATCTTATAAACAAACCTCCGAGTAAGGGTGTCTGGTAGCTCAAGTGTTTCGATCCCATCAGAGTATACTACTCCCTGAGTGGTAGAAAACCACATTCGGCCTAATGTATCTTGTTCAATCTGAAGAACATTTTGGACATTGAGCCTGACGCCCTTAGGTTGCGTATTGAATTTAAAATTTTGTGCAGCAAGAAACCCCTGGATCATAAAAAGACCCATCATAAAAATTAAGGCTGGTGGTTTGCGGAAAAGCATAAAACGAAAATAGGAAATCAAGCATGACCCTGCGGTGTCACACAGAGGATTGCCCCGATGGATATCGGGGCTGTCATGCGAAGATTCCATATGGCCTTTAAAAAAACAAATTTATAAACACATGAAATGCCCATGAGAAAATGTCTCACACAGGGGAATGATT
>CAYTXN010000049.1:0-14279 GCA_964441195.1 uncultured Limnohabitans sp. | reverse complement strand
ACAAGCTCATGATGAGCTTTTCGGCATCTATAATAGCCTTGCCGGGTAAACTGGCAGTCACCGCATTACTTTCCATTCTTCTTATCAGTTCATGTAGCGATCCGGCATCTGTCGGGCTCGAATTAGCTCCTGGAAATAACCAAATAGGTGTTTTCTTCCAGGAGTTTGATTTGGATGCAAGTGTAGTTCTGTTGGATTCGTTTGGCACTACCAATTCCTCCGTTTTGCTTGCAGGTCATGAAACTGATGAGTTTTTTGGGACTACAGAAGTCATTGGTTATTCGAGAATGTCCCTGAATGCAAATGCAACACGACCTCGAAACGATGCCATTTTTGATTCTGCGTTTTTCTATCTTGACATTGTCAGTGTCAACGGTGCTGATCTAGATCAGCCAAAGAAATATTCGATTCATCAATTGTCAGAGCCAATTAAGGATACCGTTTATTACAATTTTGATCACTTGGAGTATTTTGAGGAGGCAATTTCTGAGGGAGAGATCTTATTTGATGATGTAAAAGACACCACGGTCTTTATTCCATTGAATACTGCTTTTTCAGAAGAGATGTTTTTGAAAATAAGAGATTCAAGAGAGTTTCAGACCTTGTTTGAATTTAGGGATTTCTTTCCGGGCTTTGCAGTGAAAGCCAGAGCGGGGGATAATACCACTATAGGCATTGCTCCTGGTGAAAACACAAAAATGACTTTCTATTTTCATTATCAAGAAGACACCACCGCTTCCGCTTATTCTATCAGCACCTTGTCCGCAAGAAGATTTTATGGAGTGAATTCGGATCGGACCGGAACTCCCACAGAAATCGTAACTGAATATGGAAAATCGTATGATGTAGGACCAACAGTCGGTGTGAAGTCTGGTTTGGCAATGACTATGCGTTTGGATACCAGTCCAATTGATATGTTTTTGGATACATTATCTGGTGTGACTTTCAATCAAGTACGATTGAAATTAGGTCCTATCCAAAATCAGAGTGCCGACAATAATCCGGTTTCTGCGATGTGGATGATCTTTGTAGATCAAAACAACAAGCCAATTCGGAGTACAATTAATGGATCACCACTTTATGTCCAGCGAGATGGACAACCACAGGTAATCCTTGACTCAAAAGGAAACATTGTACCAAATAATTCTCTTGCGGCAGAATCACTCGCCGACCTTCGATACTTGGCCTCTGAAAAGGAATATACATCCGGGTTTACTTCTCACGTAAATTCAATATTTAGGGGTCAAATTTTAAGACATGATTTGAGGCTTCTACCATTTGAATTCAGTCAATCTCTTAGACAATTAAAGGTCGACAGGAATAAAATCAAAGTTCAGGTTATTTATTCCAAGTCAAGGTAAATCAGGCGATTTCGAATAAGTACTAATAATCCATTCCCTATTTTTAAGGAAGTGGATTATTTTTTTTGGCATGAAAGCTGTTTCTTTGTGGAAGTTTAAACCAACTTTTAAGAATTTTTCAATATGTGTGGAATTGTCGCGTATGTAGGGCAACAAGAAGCTTTGCCTATTATTCTCAAAGGCCTCAAAAGACTTGAATACCGTGGATATGATTCTGCAGGTGTCGCGCTTTTGGATAGAAACGGCCTGAGTATATACAAAAAGAAAGGAAAAGTCTCAGAACTAGAGAAATACCTAGAATCCAATGGGGAAGTAAATTCAAAAATTGGGATCGGTCATACTCGCTGGGCCACTCATGGAGAGCCCAACGACGTCAATGCTCACCCACATTATTCTGCTTCAGAGAAGTTTGCTATGATCCATAATGGCATCATTGAAAACTATGAAGTTTTAAAGCAAGACCTGCTAAAAAAAGGATACACTTTTGAAAGTGATACCGATACAGAGGTCTTTGTAAAATTCATTGAAGACATCTATATCAACAATCACTGCACACTAGAGGAAGCACTTCGCCTTGCGCTTCATAAAGTGGTAGGGGCCTATGCTATTGTCCTGATCAATAAAGAAGAACCCAATACACTCATTGCAGCAAGGAAAGGTTCACCCTTGGTAATCGGCGTTGGGGAAGATGAATACTTCCTAGCCTCAGATGCCACTCCAATTATTGAGTATACAAATAAGGTGGTCTATTTGGACGACTTTGAGATTGCTGTGATTCGTGATGGTAAGCTTCAAATCAAAACCATCGAAAATATAGAGACAAACCCGTATATCAATCAGCTTGAAATGGAGCTGGAAGCGATTGAAAAGGGAGGGTATGAACATTTCATGCTAAAGGAGATCTACGAGCAACCCAAGTCTATTGCAGATTGCCTTAGAGGAAGATTAGATGCCAAGTCAGGCAGACTGGTATTAGGCGGACTTCGGGATTACATGAACAAATTCCAGAATGCCGAGCGAATTATCATTACAGCATGTGGCACCTCGTGGCATGCGGGATTAGTTGCCGAATACCTTTTTGAAGAGTTTGCAAGAGTGCCGGTAGAGGTAGAATATGCTTCAGAATTTAGGTATCGAAATCCAGTTGTAAGCGAAAAGGATTTTGTAATTGCAATTTCTCAATCAGGCGAGACTGCAGATACTTTGGCTGCCATTGAATTGGCTAAATCTAAAGGAGCAACCATCTTCGGAGTTTGTAATGTGGTAGGTTCATCCATTCCTCGTGCAACACATGCAGGTTCTTATACCCACGCTGGTCCAGAGATTGGAGTAGCGTCTACCAAGGCCTTTACCGCACAAATCTCAGTTTTGGCCATGATGGCTCTTAAGCTGGGTTATCAGCGAGGCACACTTCCAGAGAATAGATATATCCAATTATTGCATGAACTTGAAGCCATTCCTGCGAAAGTTGAGCGTGCGCTAAAGACCAATGATCAAATTAAATATATCGCATCTGAATACAAAGATGTGAGAAACGCTCTTTATTTAGGAAGGGGCTATAATTTCCCTGTTGCACTAGAAGGTGCTTTAAAACTCAAGGAGATCTCCTACATTCATGCAGAAGGCTATCCAGCTGCAGAAATGAAGCATGGACCTATTGCTTTGATTGATGAAGAAATGCCAGTCATATTCATAGCGACAAAGGATAGTTCTTATGAAAAAGTAGTGAGCAATATCCAAGAAGTAAAGGCCCGAAAAGGAAAAGTAATCGCTGTGGTGACCGAAGGTGATACTCAAGTGAAAGCTATGGCGGATCACGTTATCGAAATACCAGCCGTAGATGAGGCATTTGTTCCTTTAGTAGCTGTGGTTCCATTGCAGTTGCTTTCCTATCACATCGCTGTGATGCGAGGTTGCAACGTGGATCAACCTAGAAACTTGGCTAAATCCGTAACGGTAGAATAACCTAATTCTATCTAATATGCAAAAGCCCGAAGTAATTTTTCGGGCTTTTGCTTTTTTGAGCCAGCCACTTTGATTCAATCAGAATCAAGCGCGATAAATTTCTTACTTTTGCGCAGCGAATAAAACCCATGCTAGACAAATTACAAGCCCTCAAAGACCGTTTTGAAGAAGTAGGTCAACTGATCATCATGCCGGACTCCATGTCCGATATGAGCCAATACACCAAACTTTCTAAAGAATATAAAGATCTCGAAAAAATTGTTGTGGCCTTTGATGAATATAAGCTCGTCTTACAGAATATTGATAGCTCCAAAGAAATTCTGGTTAAAGAAAAAGACCCTGAGTTTCGAGAAATGGCAAAGGCTGAATTAGACTACCTCAGAGATCGAAAGGATGTCCTCGAAGAAGAAGTGAAGCAATTGCTGATTCCCAAAGATCCAAATGACTCCAAAGATTGCATTCTTGAAATCCGTGGAGGAGCAGGAGGAGATGAGGCCTCTATTTTTGCAGGAGATTTGTTTCGAATGTATGAACGGTTTTGTGAAATGAAGGGATGGAAGTTAACGGTCCTTGATTTGACCTTTGGATCAGCCGGAGGATACAAAGAAATAATCGCTACGGTCTCAGGGGCGGATGTGTATGGAATGCTGAAGTTTGAATCAGGTGTTCATCGAGTGCAGCGCGTGCCTGCTACCGAATCTCAAGGAAGGGTGCATACTTCTGCTGCATCTGTGGCAGTATTACCCGAAATGGATGAAGTTGAGGTCCATTTGGACATGAATGAAATCCGTAAAGATACTTATTGTTCCTCTGGCCCTGGAGGGCAATCGGTCAATACCACATATTCTGCGGTTCGTCTGACTCACTTACCTTCGGGTTTGGTAGTAACTTGTCAGGATGAAAAATCACAGATTAAAAACTTTGAAAAAGCACTCAAGGTATTGAGGTCCAGGCTTTATGAAATAGAACTTACCAAACATAACGATGCTGTAGGAGCTCAGCGTAGATCCATGGTGGGAAGTGGGGATCGTTCTGACAAGATTAGAACTTATAATTACTCACAATCCCGTGTCACAGACCACAGAATCAATAAAACGGTCTATAATTTACCCGATGTGATGGAAGGAAATATTGAAGAGTTCATTTCTGCACTTCGGCTGGCCGAAAATCTTGAAAAAATGAAAGCCGGGGGAATCGAGCAAGTGGAATAGACTTTGAAGGATTGAATTAAGAAGGTATATTGAACAAACAAAAAACCACCGGAGGAATAACCCAAGTATTTTTATGATTATAGCAGGAGAAAAAGAAATTAAACTAGTCACTTGGAACGATTCCCATTTTCATCAACTCTATCCGCTTGCCAATAACCCAAAAATTGCCATGAATCTGAGGGATAGTTATCCCCAACCCTATACGATTCATGACGCAAGACATTGGATCGAACACAATCAGAAATTCAATCCACCTCAAAATTTTGCCATTGAATTTGAAGGTAAATTAGCAGGGTCGATCGGTTCAGATCGTGGGAAAGATGAACTCCGAACCAATATGGAGTTAGGGTTTTGGATAGGTGAGCCATTTTGGGGAAAAGGAATCGCATCCGAAGCTGTCAAGCTTTATACAAATTACATTTTTGATAAATTTGATATTCAGCGAATTTACGCTCAAGTCTATGACTTCAATGGGGAATCGATGAATGTTCTGGAAAAGGCCGGATTCATCCCTGAAGCAATTTTGAAAAAGGCTTTTATCAAAAGAGGCAGAGTTGGAGATATTTTCCAATATGTAAAGATTCGGGACGAAGAATAATCTTCGTCTTTTTTTATTTCAGTCATAGGGAAGACTATTGAACCAATATCTTCTCAGTTACTGATCCATTTTTACCTTGAAGTTGGATTAAAAGTAATCCCCTTGGCAAACCACTGAGGTATAGTTCTGATTGACCTTCACCAATATCCTGGCTTTGAACCAATTGTCCCATCGGGTTAAAAACCAATAAGGAGCTCCAAGAATCCAGATTCCCAGAAGAAATTGTCAGCGAACCAAAGCTTGGATTTGGATAAATTTTCAGATTATAATTCCCGTTTGGTTCCAGCGCAGTTATCAAGTTTACATTGACTGCAAGATTTCGCTTTGGCCCAAAACCACATTCATTTTGAGCTTCAACGCTTAGTTGGAAATCACCCTCTTGCTCCCAAATAACAAGAATTCTGGAGGTGCCTTGGCCTGAAATTACTCGACCCCCATCCGAAATGGACCATTTATAATCCAGATCAGCTGTTCCTTCAATTTCGTAATAGTGTTCACCAAGAGCTGTTTGATTTTCTCCCAAAATCACTGACGGTTGATCCGGTGCGGTAGTGATTCGAATAACTTTTTGAATGGGATCTGCGGTGCCACATCTATTTTCCTGTGCAACTAGGATGAGTTGATCGCCAGCCTGATTCCAATTGATTTCCACTTCATGTGTGCCTTGGCCTGAAATGATTTCTCCTCCAGTTACAGTCCAGCTATAAGTTGTTCCCTCAATTTTTGGCAGCGAATAAGTATTGGAATTATCTACACAGCTGATACCCTCGCCCGTAACAAGAAGGTTGTTTTGGGGTATCGAATTTACGGCAACTTCCAAAGCTGAAGTTTCTCCAGTTCCGCAAAAATTAGAACTACTCACCAAAACAGCATTTCTTCCAGGAATCGTCCATTTCACTTCGATTTGATTGGTTCCCTGTCCTGAAATGATTTCACCTCCGTCCACTCTCCAGATGATTTCGGATCCAGGCACAGCTATTTCTGCGATGGTATAGATTTCATTTGAAATGCAGGATTGTGAATTTCCGGAGATTTCTCCGAGAGACCCTACCGGAGGGATACAGTTGTAAGTAAGGATAGACCCATCTTCACCGACAAAATAGGCCTTGGAATCAGTCCCTGCACTCACGGCGGAAAGATCTCTGAGGGTGCCAGTAAAAGTTGCAGTCCAAGTTTCTCCCGCGTCTAGTGTGACTAATGCCAATCCTTTGTCTCCAGCGATGAACCCAATATTTTCCCCAAAAAAGTCAATCGAGTTTAGGTTTTTTGTTGTTCCCGATTCAATTTTTCGCCAAGTTCTAGCCTTATCCTCTGTTTTGAAAATTGTTCCTCCATTCCCCACTATAATTGCTCGTGTGGTATCCAATTTTGCGAGTGCATTGAGATCCTCAGTGGTTACTTTAGGACTATTTTCCCATTCATTGCCGCCAAAACTCCAGCTGATCTGCCCATTATCTCCTATAGCAAAGCCGAAACCAAAGTCAAAAAAAGTTATGTCTTTCAAGTTTTCGGTCGTGTTGGAGACAACTGTTTGATCCCAAGTTCCTCCCGAATCAAAAGATCTGGTGATGTATCCGTTATTTCCAGCAGCATATAAAACGGATGGGGCAAAGAGGTAAAATCCAGAAAGCGTTCGGTCCACAGGTAAAAAGACTTGAACCCAGGCACTTCCTGAGTTACCTGTTCGATAAATTTTGCCGGCAGGAGAAGAAGAATAGCCAAATCCGGTATTCCAAAAGTCTATAGTTTGGACAAAAAGTGGCTCGGGTAGAGGCCTGCTAATGAGGGAAGCTGCTCCATTGGAAGTGACAAAGAAGCCGCCATTCTCCCCAGCAATGAACCCAGTATTCAGATTCTTGAAATCCGCGGTTGTAAAGTTATTGCGAATTCCGGCGAATTTTTGAGCCCAACTTGCCCCGGAGTTGGTGGAGTTCAAAAGGTAACCGTCTTGGCCAACTGCAGAGGCTTGAGCAAGATTAGGTTTGAAGGCTAGATTTTTAAGAGGCCTTGTATTGGTTGCGCCTAGGTTTGGATAAGTGAACGTGGTCCCTGAATTTGCCGTTCGAACGACTGTTGCGGTATCACCTACAGCCACAACGATTCGAATGTCAACTGGACTGATGGAGACTTTTCTAAGTGTCCTGTTCGTGGTAAGTGGCAATTCAGCCCAAGTTTCTCCACCGTCTATTGTTTTTAAATATGTTCCATTTTCACCAACTACATAACCAATCATTTCACTGGAAAAGACCACCCCAAATAAACCCCGGCTTCCTGCTATTACCGAAGACGTCCAGGTACTTCCTTTGTCAAATGATTTAAGGATTCGCCCATTTGCAGCAGCGACAAAAGCCGTGTTTTCATTCACGAAAGTGATGTCATGAAGATCCACGTTTGTCCCACTGGAGACTTTGGACCATGTAGATCCAGCATTGAACGACTGTAGGATCTCTCCGTTTTGACCAACGGCTACGAGTTGAGTCGATGAAGTCTTTGCTACGCTATTTAAGTTATTTTGAGTTCCTGAATTCCGCTGTTGCCAAGTTTCCCCAAAATCTGAACTGGTGAAGATTGAACCTTTCTCACCTACAGCCACTCCATTTCCATCTTCCAGAAATGCAACATCCAAGAATCGGGTGTCAAATTCTTGCAAAACCTCATCCCATGTCAATCCTCCATCACTCGTTCGAATGATTAGATTTTCTCCAACTGACACCCCTTCGGTTGCGCTGATCCAGACGATTGATTCTAAATCCAAGCCCCAACTTTGCATTCGAGCCCAAGTTTGGGCCCAAGTATCTTGTGCAATCACAAGGAGAAAAAAGAGTGCTGTAAAGAGTTTTTTCATTTGTTTATAAAGTTTTTCAAAGGTCAAATGCTATCTCGCCTTTCCAATGATCTTTTTTCTGTTTGCCGACTGCGACATGCTCGATTGCATCTGATTATGATTGTTTTTCAGCTGTCAAATGGAATCTCGCATGGTTGATAATCCTACAATAAAACCCTTGAGTTATGTTCGATTTCATTGCATTTAATTTAAAATCATCTCAAGATGGCAACTTGACAAAATCTTTGATCCATTAAGTATATCACAAACAGTTTTAAGTTAATCAAGTGTTCTGAACAGTTATTTCAAAATGCTTGATAAATTTAAAAGATAATTCGGTAGTATATGAAAAAGGTAGTGATTTCAACTAGTGTCCTATTTCTTCTATTCTCCTGTGGGCCAAAGGAAAGAGTTTCTAAGGAGACGTTTGAGGAAGTCAACAAAGCGATGGAAGTCAAGCGACTTACGGAGGTGGAGATTTTGGATGAAGCGATGATTTGGGGTGATTCTATCTCAACTGAAGCCCAAGCACAATTGATTTCCGCTCTTCAAAATGCCGTGGCAGAAAAAGGCATACCCGGTGCAATCGAATTTTGCAATGTCCAGGCACTTCCAATCCTAGCTGAAGTTAGTGAGAAATATGGAGTTGAAATTCGCCGTGCATCTAATCGCTATCGCAACCCCACAGATCAGCCATCTGAAGAAGAAAAATCCATTTTGGATGCCTATGAATACAATGCTGAAAGTGGAAATAAAAGTGAACCTAATATCCAAAAATTTGAAAATGGCGAAGTGTATTTATATACCAAGGCGATTGTGATACCAGGTGAGTTCTGTTTAAGCTGCCATGGGGAGCAAGGAAAAGAGATTAAGGAAGAGACGCTTCAAAAGCTAGCCGAGCTATATCCACAAGACAATGCCAAAGGTCATAAGGTTGGTGATTTACGTGGAATGTGGTCGATCAAGATACCAAAAAGGGAAGTGGTGAAGCGCTTGTGAGCATTTTTTAGAATGTACAATAATTCATCATCTAGGCCAGATACCACTTTTTCATGAGGGTACATCTAAATTTCTTATAAATTATCTAAGAAAAAATTGTTTCAAAGTTTGACACATTCTTAAAAACGGCATAAAATGGAATTTCAATTTAGATATTTAGCAAAATACAGTCAGGTTTTGGATATAAACAGTTAGAATTTCATTTGAAATAGGCGGACTTTGGAGCATCATTTTCAATAACCCAAAACTGCCTATGAAAATCTTTACTCATGTCAGGCTCCTATGCCTAACATTTTTGATGTGCCTATTATACGTAGGTACCACACAGGCCCAGACCAAGGAGGTGTCTGGTGTTGTGACTTCTGGTGAGGATAATCTCCCACTTCCCGGGGTTTCCATCCTTGTAAAAGGTACCACATCAGGTACCGTGACCGATGTAGATGGAAAGTTTAGAATTTCAGTAAATTCTGATCAGTCTGTATTGGTTTTTTCTTTTATTGGTTTCCAAACCCAGGAAGTAGTCGTTGGAGCCCAGAGTCAGCTTAACGTTACCCTTGGCCCAGATATGAAATCGCTCGAAGAAGTGATTGTGGTGGGATATGGTGAACAGAAAAAGGAAACGATCACAGGTTCGGTAGCTACTGTAAAAGGTGCAGAACTTGCGAAATCTCCTGCTGTAAACTTGTCCAACTCTATCGCTGGCCGAATGCCTGGTGTAGTTGCAGTGAATAGAAGCGGTGAGCCAGGTTATGATGGATCAGCAATCCGTATTCGTGGTTCCAATACCTTGGGAAACAATGACGCCCTCATTGTAATCGATGGTATCCCTGCGCGTGCCGGAGGTATTGACCGATTGAATCCAAATGACATCGAAAGTATTTCAGTATTGAAGGATGCCTCCGCGGCAATCTATGGATCTCGAGCTGCAAATGGGGTTATCCTCGTGACTACTAAGAGAGGAAAAAGTGGTGTTCCAGAATTGACTTTCCAGGTAAATCAAGGCTGGTCCCAACCGACTGTAATCCCTGATTTGGCTGATGCAGCACAGTATGCAGGAATGCTCAATGATTTGGATATTTATGCTTTGCCTGTCAGTGAATGGGGAGCAGCTAATCAGGCCTACAAACAAAATGGCGAATATCTTCGTCCAAATGGTCAGATCCGAAGAGCACCATACAAACCCGAAGAGTTAGAGCTTTACAGAAATGGTTCTGATCCTTGGCGTTATCCAAATACTAATTGGTACGAAGAAACCTTGAAAACATGGTCTCCTCAGACGAGAATGAATGCGCAATTGGTAGGAGGTAATGATAATGTCAGATATATGACTTCAGTTGGTTTCCAAGATCAGGATGGCTACTACAAGCAGTCTGCAACTGGGTTCAAACAATATGACATTCGATTGAACCTCGATGCTAATGTCAATAAGTACATCAAGGTAGGAGTAGGTATTTTGGCACGAGAAGAGCAGCGGTTCTTCCCTACGCGAAGTGCAGGAGCGATTTTCCGTATGCAGATGAGAGGAAAACCAAACCAGCCGGCATTCTGGCCAAACGGTTTGCCCGGTCCGGACATTGAAAACGGTGAAAACCCAGTAGTCATCACGACAAACCAAACAGGTTATGACCGTGATACAAGAGATTACTTCCAGACCAATGGTACTCTCGAGATTAAAATCCCAGGAATTGAAGGCTTAAAAATCACCGGTACCGCTGCGATTGATAAGACCATGCAGTTTAACAAGCGTTGGGAAACACCTTGGACCTTGTATCAATTGGGAACTGGATTTCAGGACGATGGAGTCACTCCGAATCTAGTAGCATCTCGAAGAGGCCCTGCTGAACCAAGACTTTCTCAGGCGAACAGTAATACCTTGAATATCCTTTTAGGAACAGTTGCTACCTATGAGAAAAAATTCGCTGACAAACATTCATTGACCTTGCTTGCGGGTTTCAACAAGGAGACCGTTGAAGGAAACAATTTTAATGCATTCAGAAGATACTTTATTTCACCGGCCATCGATCAGATGTTTGCTGGTGGTGATTTGGAGAAAAACAACGGTGGTGGAGCATTTGAAAGAGCCCGTTTGAATTATTTCGGTAGAGTGGCTTACAACTACAAAGAAAAATACCTCGCTGAGTTCCTTTGGAGATATGACGGTTCTTATATTTTCCCTGAGAATACTCGATATGGCTTCTTCCCTGGAATTATGTTGGGTTGGGTAGTGTCTGACGAAAGCTTCTGGCAGAATAGCCTTGGAAAAACCTTTGACTTCTTCAAAATTAGAGGTTCTTGGGGTCAGCTAGGAAATGATCAAATCTTCTTTGGAGGAGCACTTCAAGAGTATCAGTTCCTTTCCACTTACGGATTTAGCTCTTATATCGCAAATGGAACTGAGGTAAAAACGCTGTTTGAAACTCGGGTTCCAAACAATGCGATCACCTGGGAGATTGCTAACAACTCCAACTTAGGTTTTGAAGGGCAGTTCCTTCAAGGCAAAGTATTCTTCGAGTTTGATTTGTTTTACAACAAGCGAACTAATATCCTATGGAGAAAGAATGCCTCAGTTCCTCAAAGTACAGGTTTAATTCTTCCTGCTGAAAATATCGGTGAGGTAGAAAATAAAGGTTTCGATATCAATCTTGGATACAGAGGAAATATTGGTGATATGACCTTTTCGGTAGGCGTCAATGGTGGATATGCCAAAAACAATATCCTTTTCTGGGATGAAGCACCTGGAGCACCTGATTGGCAGAGATCTACAGGTAAGCCAATGAATACTTTCTTGGTTTACCAATATGATGGAGTGTTTGCTACTTCAGAAGAAATTAGCAGCAATACGCTTGATTATCGTGCAATCACTAACAATCTTCGACCTGGTGACATGAAATATAAAGACATCGATGGTGATGGCAAGATTACTCCAGATGACAGGATCAGAATGGACAACAATGACATCCCAACCTTCCAAGGTGGTATGACTATGAATTTGGCATTCAAGAATTTTGATTTGGCAGTGTTATTCCAAGGTGCAGCAGGTGCAAGACAGTATGTAAGTGCCGGTGAATCAGGCAACATTGGTAATTACCTTTTGGAGATCCATGATAACAGATGGACGATCGATAATCCAAGCAGCGTTCACCCAAGAATTGCCAACAGAAGTGATCAGTATTATTCTGGAGGCAATACCTACTGGTTCAGAAATACGGATTATGTTCGTTTGAAAAACTTAGAGTTGGGCTACAATTTCCCTGCTCATATTTCTCAAAAAGCTGGTGTGAGAAATCTCCGAATCTATGCAAATGGTCTCAATCTTTTGACTTGGGATAAGTTTGGTGCTTACGATCCTGAGACAATCAGTTCTACAGGTCAGTATTATCCACAGGCAAGGGTAATCAGCACAGGTATTAATGTTACATTCTAACAATTGTCACACATGAAGAGAATTAATAAGTATTTTGCTTTTCTGCTCGTTGCATGCTTCACTCTGACGGCATGTAATGATGACTTTCTGAATACCAAACCCTTGGGCGAGGTAGATGAAACAAGCGTTTGGACAGACATTGCTTTGGCAGAAGCATTTGTGGTAGGAATTTATCAAGGACTGGGGAATGGTGGATTTGATGAGCAAATGCTCGCATCTCTCACGGATGAGGCGATGTTTACCCACCCTGGTAGAGGAATAAACACCGTGACGGAAGCACGATCAAATCCTGAAAATAGAGGATGGGTAAACGGAACATTATCTTGGGCCAATATGTACTCCCGTATCAGAGCAGCCAATCTTGCAATTGAGAAGCTTACAAGTCCAAACTTCCCGCATTCTGGTGCTACTGTTGATAGACTGATTGCAGAGGCTAGATTTATGAGAGCCTACTATTCTCATCAGTTGCTTAGATATTATGGTGGTTTTCCTATCATTGACAAGCCCTATACATTGGATTCAGAGACGTTTGACATAGCTAGAAACACTTTCGAGGAATGTGTGAACTTCATAGTAGCCGATCTTGATCAGGCAGCGGGTTTACTTGTAGGAAAATCTGCAATCCGAGGTCGTGCTTCTCAAGCAGCTGCTTTAGCGTTAAAGTCTAGGGTACTTCTTTATGCGGCAAGTGACCTACATGATGGACCTACCGCCAAAGCTAAATCTGCGGATTTGGCGGCTTACAGCAAGTTGGAATATCTAGCCTATCCTTCCGGCAATAGAACAGAAAGATGGCAAAAAGCTCAGGCTGCTGCTAAGGCGGTTTTAGATATCACTTCTGGAAATCAAATGGGACTTTCTGCTCCAGTTGCTCATGAAGCGGGCATTCAGACCTACATCAATAATTCCATGGCCAGAAATGGCGGTGAGTCTGAGATACTATTGGGTAGATATTTCATTAATTTAAAAAATGAAAATGGGGGACGTCAGGGCCTATTCAATGGTCCAAACGGCTACAATAACTGGGCTGGTAATACTCCTGTTCAGCTCCTAATTGATGACTATGAAATGATGGATGGTACATCCTTCTCTTGGAGTAATCCAGCTCATGCAGCTGCTCCCTATGATAATCGGGATGCTAGATTCTATGCTTCTGTCTTGTACGATGGTGCTCAGTGGAAACCAAGATCTGCTGCTAATCAATCTCGTGATCCTTTAGGTCAAATTCAAACAGGTACCTATCCGATAATTTCTGGAGGTCAAGTAGTAAATCACTTTGGTTTGGATACTAGAAACAGCCCAATCGAAGACTGGAATGGTACTTATACCGGGTATTATTTCCGCAAGTTTATTGATGCGAATCCTGCTATTGTTGATCAAAACACTTGGCAGCAAGTTCCATGGCCAGTGCTAAGATATACGGAAGCGGTTTTGAATTATGTGGAGGCTTCTATTGAATTGGGACAGGATGATGTAGCCAAAGCATGGCTTAATCAGATTAGATTCCGTGTTGGTCAGCCCGCTATTACCGAAACAGGCGATGCCCTGAGACAGCGCTACAGAAATGAGCGAAGAATTGAAATGGCCTATGAAGAGCAGCGATATCATGATGTACGCCGTTGGATGATTGCGCCTCAGGCCTTCGGTAGACAAGCAAACGGAATTAACATCACCGCTTCCTTTAAGCCTGGCGAATCACTGACCCGATACAAGTATGATCCTACAGTATACAACTATGTATATAAAGTAATTGACATGGATCCGGGTAAAGAAAACCGTAAATGGTTGGATAAAATGTACTATATCCCTATTGAAAGGGATGAAATGAACCGAAATGAAGAGTTGGTTCAAAATCCAGGATACTAAAAATCCTGATTAACTTGTCTGAGCTACTTCG
>CAYTXN010000048.1:0-14371 GCA_964441195.1 uncultured Limnohabitans sp. | reverse complement strand
TTACTATCACGAATTGTCACTCCGGTGATGTATAAATTATTACCACCAAAAATCTGAAAAACATGAACCAACATTTTTCACAACTCAAAAAAGCAGTGGAAGTCTTCCACTCCTACGGCATCACATTATCAGGTCAGCGAAAAAACGACCACTTTATCCAACAGCTCAATATGGATCCGGTTTTTATCAACGGACTTATCTTCGAGCTAGAATATAACCTTCAGATATTCCTACAGGACGAAATGCTGGGAAAGGCATGTACTCCTAAGGAAGTTATTCGGCTTTTGCTGACTATTCCTCAGGATAATTAATGGCGAAAAATTTAAAGTTTGAATTAGATTTTAAACTTATTGGTTTTCAAATTTTGAATAACTGAAAGTTACAAGCCGAATAAAAATTGATGAATAACCTAAGAAGTTCAGGCTTTCATCACATAAATTTTAAAGTAATTCAATCCGGAGAAAGATCTCCGGATTTTTTAGTATTGACCAAAAAGTCTACACTTTATCCTGAGAATCCACATTTTTCACAATTCCACGAAAACCCATCGATTCATTTAGAAGGCATTGATTTACATTTCAAAGCAGTTTTTTCCGCCTCAAATATTCTCTTTCCATCTTTGTGTGATTAGCGAACACTCCACTCTTATCCCCAACGTCTTCATTCAGTATTTGGAATATTATTTTCTACAAATACCGGTATCGTATCCAATCGAGGGATAATAAAATGAAAAAGATGAACCTAGGCACTAGCCCAACGGCCCATTCCAACCAATCGAACACCAAAGATATTCTCCTTGAACAATACGAACTGTTGACTCAGTCCGGAACTTGGGAATACAATCTGACATCTGGTCAACTTTCCTGGTCTGATGGAGTTTTTAGAATGTTGGGGTACCATCCTCAGGAATTTGAAGTCACATTCGACCTTGCACTTTCTGTAATTCACCCCGAAGATAGAGAGCATGCTCTAACCGAAATGGAAAGTACCCTTTCGAAGAAGAAAGAATACAAGGTCAAGAAAAGACTGATTACAAAAGAGAAAAAAATCATTTGGATTATTTCAAAAGCGAGTTTCCTTTTGGATCCTGTCTCAGGCCACCAAAAACTAATAGGAATATTTCAGAACATCCAAGACTTTGTAGAAACAAAAGAAAAACTCAAAAATGTAAAGAAGAGAAACCGATCACTCACCGAAAATCTCGACGGAATTTTTTGGGAAGCGGATGCTGAAACATTTGAATTCACTTACATCAGCCCTCAAGTCGAGAAAATTACTGGCTATACGGCTAAAGAATGGATGGAAACACCTGATTTTTGGAAAAACCAAATCCATCCCTTAGATCGGAGAATCGCGGTAGATTTTTGCCACGCAGAGACTCAATCCTTAAAAGATCACACATTTGATTACCGATTCTTCACCAAGGAAGGCAAAACAATCTGGATAAATGACCGGGTGAAAGTTTTTTCTAAAAATGGTAAGCCTTCAAAAATTCAAGGAATGATGGTGGACATTTCGCATCAAAAAAGTACCGAACAAGCTTTAAAAGATGAAATCAGTTTAAAGAAGTCCATTTTGCGTCAACTTCCGAGTGTTTTCTTCCTTTTTGATACCGAGGGGAAGTTTTTACTCTGGAATGATCAATTCGAAAAAATGTCCGGATATTCTGCTAAGGAAATAGCAACTATGCAACCTGTTGATTTTTTTGGAAAACAAAATAAGGAAATCATCAATGGTCACATCCAAAAAGTGCTCACTGAAGGCAATACTGATCTTTATCTTGAAATTATAACCAAAGGAAATAAGAAGATTCCTTTTTACTTCTCAGTTTCTAATCTTGTTTATAAAGATAAATGTTGCCTGTTTGGTACAGGTCAGGACATTACTGAGCTGGTAGAAAGTCGAAAATCTACTATAGAGCACATCGAGCGGTACCAAATGGTAACCCAAGCCACGAATGACGCGATTTGGGATTTTGATATTGAAAAAAACAACCTGTATTGGGGAGATGGTTTTTTATCATTGTTCGGATATGACCCTAAAGAAGTCAATCCAAGTTTTGAATTTCTTTTGAGTCTCATCCATCCTGACGATCGAAAACGAATATATAGGCTCATCCAGAAATACTTTAAGCCAGACTGTACAAAAAGTAATTGGTTGGAGGAGTACCGGTTCCTGAAAAGTGATGGCACCTTCACCAGAGTTCAGGATAAAGCACTTTTCATTAAAGATGAGGAGGGCAAAGTCACCCGAGTTGTTGGTGCGATGCAGGATATTTCCAAACAAAAGGAATACGAGGAGTCGCTTAAACATCTTAATGAAAAACTGGAAAAAAATGTCCAAGATTTGGCATTTTCCAACCATGAACTCCAACAGTTTGCTTACGTGGTTTCTCATGACTTACAAGAGCCACTTCGTATGATTTCCAGCTTTATGGGCCGATTGGAAGCTCGATACAAGCACCTTTTGGATGAAAAAGCTTTAGAATATATTTCCTTTGCTACCAATGGTGCCAAACAAATGCAAAAAGTTATTCTCGATCTGCTGGAATTATCCAGAGTAGGAAAAACTCCAGAAACAAAAGAAAAATTAAACCTGGACGAGCTCGTCGATCAAATACAACAATACCTGAGGAAAACTATCCGCGATAAAAATGCAAAAATTAGCTATAAAGGACTTCCAATTATTGAATCCTACAAAACTCCACTTTTACAGATCTTTCAAAATCTCATTGGAAATAGCTTAAAATATTCAAAACTAGACGTTTCTCCTGAAATTTTGATCACTTCAAGAGACCTGGAATCCTACTGGGAATTCACGGTTAAAGACAATGGAATTGGAATAGACCCTGAATACTTCAACAAAATTTTCGTGGTTTTCCAAAGACTCCATCAGCCTCGGGAAATTGACGGAACCGGTATAGGTTTGGCTATTGTAAAAAAGGCCGTGGAATTCGTAGAAGGCGAAATTCAGGTAAAATCTGATGTGGGGATGGGTTCTGAATTTACTTTTACGGTGAAAAAATAGTAGCATACTTCAAAGGTCTGAGACCAAAAATTTAGTGTTCAATGAAAATAGTAACGGTCTCCAAAAATAATTCGGATGGGTATTCGTCATAAAGACAACTTACCGAATCAATGAAAAAATTATTTGCTCTTTCCCTTTTACTGATTTCATTTTCTGCCAAAGCTCAAACTTGGACTAGCAATTCATACTCCCGATTCGATGAATCGACTTTTTACAGAATTGAAGCCTTGTATGATGTAATTAACTTTGATAAGGTTGATTTCCCCTTACTTCATGCGGCCATCTTTTATGTAACTAATGAGGAGCGCAAGAAAGCGAAACTTAAACCTTTCGAGTTTCATTCGAGAATTGAAAACGTCGCAGCGGGACACGCCAAGGATATGGTGAAATATGGTTTCTATTCCCATACCAGTCAGATCCGAATCAAGCGAACAGTCCAGGATCGCTTTCATTTGGAAGGGTTGAATCCAGAGTTTTATGGAGAGAACATCTGCTCTACGTATGGTCTTCAATATGAGAATGGTAGAAAAGTAAATCCCCCCTATCCATCTGGTGTTTTCACCTATGCCTTTACTTCCAAAAAAGAACCCATCCCACCCCATACTTATATTTCATTTGCTAAAGAGGTGGTTAGACTTTGGATGAATTCCCCCGGACATAGACAAAATATCCTCAATCCAAATTTTACATCCCTAGGCTGTGGGGCAAGTGTTTACTTGGAAAAAAGTTTCTATAATATGCCCTATTTCAAGGTGGTACAAAACTTCGGAAGTGATTGAGCAAAGGTCTTTTTGACTTTGTGCAAAATCACTTCCAAATATTACCTCATGTAAACTCCACCGGTCAAATGGAGGAAAAAATTCTACTTATAGAGTTTATCATGAATTTTCCGCAAATCATCAACATCGATTTTGATCCGTTTTCGATCATATGTCATTAGTCCGTTGATTTCAACTTCGACATCTGTTGTTTGTGTATAAACAGCTGCTGCCAGTCCTTTTGAAATTAATTCCGCCAAATCTTCAACGAGGATCATATACCGAGCTTTGAGCTCCTCCGGGGTGGAAAAGCTTTGATATCCCCAATTATCTTTCAACTGCCATGTATGACCTTCTAGTGCCAAACCTAAGCCACCGTACTCACCAAGGACCAAAATATTCTCTTCTCCGAAAATACGAGGATCAGGCATAACTGGATCCGGGTAATTATGAAGGTCCATGATATCGCCCACTACTTTGGTTCCTTCCATTTCGAAATTTCCACCACTTGCGGAGTTGATTAATCGACTAGGATCCAAGTCTCGGGTCAATTTGGTGATCTCAGCTGTTTTAAATTGGCCCCACGCCTCATTAAATGGGACCCATGCTATTATCGATGGAAAAAAACGAAACTCATTGATTATTTCCTTCCATTCTCTTTTGAATATCTCTTCCGATTCTGGAGTACGATTCTTATACATGTCTTCCCGAAGTACGCCTGGTCTAATTTCCCATCGGTTACCCATATCTCCACTTGGCATATCCTGCCACACCAGCATCCCTAATCGATCAGCATGGTAGTACCAACGTGACGGTTCTACCTTCACGTGTTTACGAATCATGTTAAAACCCATTTCTTTGGTTTTTTCAATATCAAATACCAAAGCCTCATCCGTCGGAGCTGTGTAAAGCCCGTCTGGCCACCATCCCTGATCCAGTGGACCATATTGGAAAAGAGCTTTACCATTGAGAAACATTCGATTGTGACCATTTTCATCCTCTGCCATTCTAATATCCCGATACGCAGCATAAGAGGACACTTGATCCACGACTTTTTTACCTTCAAGAATTTTAATAGAAACCTCGTAAAGGAATGGGTCGTCAGGTGACCAAGTTTTAGGATTTTCCAATCGAATTGGAAGAGGTTTATTGGGTTGCCCTTTGAAGCTCGCAACAATACTTCCCATATCTAATAAGCTTACCTCGACTTCTTGGCCTTCTTTGGGATTGGTGATTTCTGGGTAGAAAATCTGAGCAGAATTTTCCCAATCTGTCATAGAATAAGTGGAAGAAATATATCCGGAAGGTACTTCTAGCAGGAAAACACTTTGCCAGATACCTGTCACAGGTGTATACCAGATGCCTTTAGGATCTTTGACTTGTTTTCCTCTTGGTTGAGGTCCTGCGTCACTGGGATCCCATACTCGTACTCTGATTTTTTGGGATTTTCCTTTAGCTAGGTGATCAGTGATATCAAAACTAAATGAATCAAAACCACCTTGATGCTTCCCAACCTGCTTATCATTTACCCAAACTTCTGCTTCCCAGTCCACTGCCCCAAACTTCAGAATGATGCGCTTTCCTTTTGGGTTCAATTGCAAATCAAAACTGCGCTCATACCAGAGCTCATTTTCAGGCCCCACATTTTCCTGAACTCCAGACAGATATGATTCGACAGGGAAAGGAACAAGAATTTTTCCAGCAAAACCTGACTCAGGACTACTCCCTTTTGGTAAAATGGCGAAATCCCAAGGACCATTCAGACTTTGCCAAACCGTTCGTTCGAGTTGTGGCTCTGGATATTCGGGATGGGGATTTGTGGGATTAACCTGTTCTGTCCAAGGAGTCATTAGTATTGTTTGAGAATACACTCCAAAGCTGAAGCCAAAAAGAGCCAAAATTAAAAGGTATCGCATAAGTCAGGGGGAAATATTTGATTAAACTTATTGAAAATGAAACCAAAGGACAAGAGGATCTTGGGACAAAATCTCTTGTGAAAATGAATCTCCTGATGGAGATTGAATTTTATTTTCAGAATCTTGATTCGGTTGATTGAATAGAAAAACCATGTCAGTATTCATATTTGGATAGGTATTGGCAATATGCTGATTTTCACCAAGTCCAAAAAAAACACCCATGGTTTCAGTACTGACTTCCACTATGACTGATTCGAATTCCATTCTGACCGACCTTATCGGTTTTAAAAAAAATTCGTTTTCAATTTTTACTTCTTTTTCAGGATCAGCCATAGGAACGTAATTCAAATTTTCCCACTGCCCCATATCCGCCCCAATTGAATACCAGGAAATCAAATGGAGCAGCTGATCAGGAAAGTTAAACCCCAATCCCAACCATTTCGAGTTCACAAAATCTAATGGAGGCGCAGAGGCTTCCATCTTCAATCGACCGTCTGCAAAGACAGTCCAGGATAAACTTTTGGGCCAAGGGCTATACGATGATTGAATTTGAATAGAACCGTCTATTAGTTTTTTCCAAGTGACTTTGGAAAATGTATTTGCAAAACTTTCCGAATCAGTAGCTTGGGAAAAATGTAACACATTCATTCCTACTTTTATTTTATCGAGCGTTCCCTTCGCTTTTCCAAAAACAAAAATCTTTTCCCCAACTGAGATCTGCAATTCAGTATTGGATTCTCTAACTGATATCTTGTTTTCAAAGGAAAAGTGCTTATTATCTAATGTATTGACTAAATAGGAATCACCATCAAAAACTGAGATTGAGCCTATTCCGAGCAGGATTGAAGCCAAAGCTTTGATTAATAAAAACTGAAAGTGCATAAGATTTAACTCAGGGTAATAAAGAATCTAAAGTAACTTTTATCTCATTAGATAAAAATCTAACCAAAGAAAATATCCCATGCGTATGGTTCAAATCAATTGGTATCATTTTCCACCAGAAAGTGGCATTTTTTGACAATTTATCTAACTTAGAACCACACTGAAATTTTTAAAGAAATGAGTTCAATCGACCCTAAAATCCAAAAGAAAGCCCAAAGTTGGCTGGATGGAAACGTAGATGCTGAAACCAAGGCATCAATCAAAAAACTAATGTCTGACAATCCCACCGAACTGGTAGATTCCTTTTATCAAGATCTGGAGTTTGGTACTGGTGGATTAAGAGGTCTAATGGGCGTAGGTACCAATCGAATCAATGTCTACACGATTGGCATGGCTACTCAGGGTTTAGCTAACTATCTTTTGAAATCCTTCCCCGGTCAAGAAATCAAGGTTGCGATAACCCATGACTGTAGGATCAATAATACACTTTTCGCAAAGACTACTGCTGATGTATTTACAGCTAATGGCATAAAAGTCCTGTATTTCAGAGACATGAGACCAACCCCTATGTTGTCTTTTGCTGTAAGACATTTTGGATGCAAAAGCGGTGTCATGATTACGGCTTCCCACAATCCAAAAGAATACAATGGATACAAAGCTTATTGGGAAGACGGTGCACAGGTGGTAGCTCCTCACGACACCAACATCATCAAGGAGGTTCAAAAGATCACTTCCTTCGACCAAGTGAACTGGGATAAAAACGATTCACTTTTTGAATACATCGAGGAGGACTTTGATGCGATCTACATGAAATTGGTAAAGAGCCTAAGTCTAGCTCCGGATGCTATTCAGGCCCACAAAGATATGCCGATTGTTTTCTCTCCTATTCACGGAGCCTCTGGAAAAATGGTTCCGGCTGCTTTGAAAGCCTATGGATTTGAAAATGTGCGCATCGTCAAGGAACAAGCAGAACCAGACGGGAACTTTCCAACGGTCATATATCCAAACCCCGAGGAGGCAGAAGCTTTAACTATGGCAATTGAGCTTGGCAGAAAAGTAAATGCAGAACTCGTTCTAGCATGTGATCCAGATGGGGATCGTTATGCAGCAGTGGTTCCTAACGAAAATGGAGAATTTGAATTGCTTAACGGGAATCAGTCTGGGGCAATGCTTAGTTATTATTTGCTCAGCAAATGGAAAGAAGCTGGAAAACTCGATGGAAATCAGTTCATGGTCAATACGATCGTGACGACAGAATTAATCAATGAAATTGCTGCAGGATTCGAAGTGAAATGCTTCAATGTGTTGACAGGATTCAAAAATATCGCTGCAATCATTCTCAAACTTGAAGGAAAAGAAACTTATATCGGTGGTGGTGAGGAATCTTATGGATACCTCGTTGGAGATTTTGTCAGAGATAAAGATGCGGTGAGTGCCGCGGCTATTTTTGCGGAATTGATTGCCTATTACAAAACGCAGGGAAAAAATGCGATTGATGTATTGGCAGAAATCTATTCCAAGTTCAACTTTTACAAGGAATCCTTGATTTCAGTGACCAAAAAAGGGAAAGACGGAGCAGAACAGATTCAGGCACTTATGAATGGTTTCCGCACCAATCCTCCTACTGAAATGAACGGGATCGAAGTGGAACGCATCGTCGATGTGAAAAACTCCACCATCACATATGTGAAAACAGGTAAAGTTGAACCTCTTGATATGGACAAGTCCAATGTGATGCAGTTTTACCTTTCCGATGGAAGTAAGATTTCTGCAAGACCATCTGGCACTGAACCTAAAATCAAGTATTACTTCTCAGTTAGTGCACCGCTTTCAAATCCGAAAGATTACAGAAAAGTAGAAGGAGAATTGGTATCGAGGCTGGAAGGTTTGAAGAATTACTTCAGTTAATATCCTAAAATCTAAATGAATGGAAGCACCGGGTGATCGGTGCTTTTTTCGTTTCACCCTTCGCCATCACCTCTAAAATGTAACCTTTGAGTCCTATATTATTCCCTCCCAATGTGAATTAAGGCATCTCCGACATTTACAACAGGGTTATTATTAAGCCCGATGACATGTCCGTTTGAATTAGCCTTAACTGGTACGATTACCTGCCCATAAGGATCAGAAATTCGGGCGATGATCTGACCTTTTCTAATGGATTCGCCCAATTTGACAGAAGAGTAGAAAATCCCTGAGGCTTTTCCTCTCGTCCACTCACTGTCTTTTAAGATCAAGGTCGATTGGGAAGCAATTGGTGAGTCGATCATTTCAAGGTGGTGCAAGAGTCTTTTGGTTCCCAAAATTCCCTCATCAATTGCAAAATTATCCAACCGCATACTTTCACCACCTTCAAAGACTAACAGGTGCTTTTTGGCATTGAAAGCCGTTTTTCTAAAAGATTTTTCAATGTGTTTAGAATTGACTACATAATGAGTCCCAAATGCCTTAGCTAGATCAAATGCAACTTTATCCTTAAAATCAACTCGAATTTGAGGTTGATTCGAAAGCATCCTTCCTCCTGTATGGAAATCTATTCCGAAGTCAATCTGTGGGATAATCTGTTCACTTAGAATATATGCTATCCGACCTGCCAGAGAACCTTTTTTACTTCCCGGAAAACTGCGGTTAAGGTCTCGTCCATCTGGAAAGGTGCGGCTATTAGAAAGAAACCCGTAGATATTGACCAGGGGGATGACAATCAATGTTCCTTTAAGGAGCTCAAGTCCAGAATCAATTTCTTCCAAAATTCGCTTTGCAGTAAAGATCCCATTGATCTCATCTCCATGAACGCCCCCACTGATCAAAACTATTGGACCATCTTCTTTGGCTGATCGAATAAAAATCGGAAGGTCAATTAAAGTATGCGTTGGAAGTTTGGCAATTGGTAATTCAATGTTTACAGATTGACCGGGGCGAATCCGGATGCCATTGATCAGAACTTCTTTCATTTTTAATAATTTGTTATTTGAAGGACATCCCGGTATTTAACCAAAAGGAATCTCGAATAGCTGGTAAACATCCAGCTGCGTTTCGCTTGCGTCATGCTAAATTTCATGAAATGGCCAGGAAGATTGGTGGTTTGGTTTCACTTTGGCTCAAAAACTTGCTTATTTCGCAGGACTAGACCAATAGCATGAAGATACAAGAAAACATTTCTCTTAAGCGACTAAATACATTCGGAATCGCCAGAAACGCCAGATTTTTTACAGTTGTTGAAAGTGTGAATGGTTTACAGGATGCATTGATCTGGGCACAAGATCACGATCAGCAGGTGTTGATTTTAGGAGGTGGAAGTAATATTCTATTGACTGGTGATTTTGATGGCCTAGTGATCAAAATGGAAATCATAGGAAAAAAGCTGATCCGGGAAGATGAAGACTATGTCTATGTCGAAGTTGGTGCTGGTGAAATTTGGCATGATTTGGTCACCTATGCTATTGATCAAAACTGGGCTGGAATTGAAAATCTTTCGCTTATTCCAGGTACTGTGGGAGCCTCTCCAATGCAAAACATCGGAGCTTATGGAGTGGAGATTCAGGAAGTTTTTGAAAGCCTTGAGGCCTTAAATCGATCCACTTTTGAGATAAAAACTTTTTCAAAAGAGGAATGCAAATTTGGGTATCGAGAAAGTGTCTTCAAGCATGAATTGAAAAATCAATATGTAATCTTTTCTGTACTTTTCAAACTCAAGAAAAAACCAGAATTGAGGGTCGAATATGGAGCGATTCGGGATGTTTTAAAAGAGCTTGGCATAGGACAACCAAGTATACGGGCGATCAGTGAAGCGGTAATCGCTATCCGGAGTTCCAAACTACCTGATCCAAAAGAAATTGGGAATGCAGGATCATTTTTCAAGAATCCAACAATTGCAATTGATCAATTCAATGAATTGAAGTCAAAATTTCCAGTTATGCCTGGATATCCCACAGAAGCAGGTGTCAAAGTTCCGGCTGGATGGCTCATTGAGCACGCAGGTTGGAAGGGAAAGAGAATAGGCGATGTGGGAGTGCACGCCCAGCAAGCCTTGGTTTTGGTCAATTATGGAAATGGTAATGGATCTGAGATAATTGCACTTTCAGATCAAATTCGTCATTCGGTTAGAGAAAAATTTGGGATTGAACTTCATCCAGAAGTGAATTTCATCTGATTACAATAATTTTTAGATGCCATTCAGATAGCTATCAGGAGGTAACTCGCACGAAGAATAATCTTCCCACTATTTTTCACTTGCGTCATGCCTGTCGGCTTCCTTTAGTCAGGCTCGCTTTCATCTAAATAAGCTGATCAGATACCTCCAGCGTTTTACTGTATCGCTCTACCTCAACTCCAAATTTTTTAAGGAAATCAACTCCTTCATCAGATCCTATCCCTTTGTATTCAGCGTAAGAAAAAAGGTAAACAACTTTTGAAATCCCCATAGAGAAAATTATTCTTGCACAGGGTAGGCATGGAGCCAGCGTAACATAAAGAGTAGAACCGTCCACAGTTGTATTATTTTTCACAGCATACAAAATGGCATTTTGCTCGGCATGAAGTGCAAGAGAACAGCTTCCTTTACTATCTCGGGCACATCCATGCTCTGGAAATTCAATATCACAATTGTGGGTCCCCGCAGGCGGACCATTGTAACCTATAGAAATAATCCGTGTCTCTTTCGTCAACACAGCACCTACATGCTTTTTAATACAGTGGGAACGCTTGGCAAGATTAACTGCCAATTCCATAAAAATGTCGTCAAAATCAGGTCTGCTCATTAAAATTCTTTTGGCAAAAATAGCAAACCCAATCATTCTTGGGAAAGTATTGTGAATAAAGACTTGTGTTTTTTCGTTAGGAAAGAAAAACTAACTTTCATTACCCATGATCGTTTCTTAGGTGCAAATTGACAAAAAATGAAGTGGATCTTCCAACTTGGTATCATTGCTCTGACCTTAGTCACTTTTACTTCGTGCAGCTCAATAGAAGTCTTCAATGAGAATAATGAAATGCCCATTGTCCGTCCCTACCAATCTTTTGTTATCATCAATAAAGAGGTTGGGATGCGAGGCTTTTCTGATCAATTCATTGATGAATTTGTTCAAATTCAAATTCAGGAAACGCTTCAAGAAGCTGGAATGGTCTACGATGCTAAACAGCCGGATTTAGTCATCCGATATCATTCGAATGAAGATATGAGACAGCGAGAAGTTGTCAATAATATTAATCCGTACCCATTTTGGGGCTACCGTGTCTACAATCCGTGGTTTTTTAACCCATATCAGAACAATCGAGTTTCGAGCAGTAATTACGAATTGCTACAAGTTATTGTAGATTTCATTGATCCAACCCAGGATAAATTCTTAATGACCCTTACTGGAGTTACGGAAGTCAGCAATCCCAAATACAAGGAAAAGAAAGTCGAAAAAACATTGGACTCTGTGTTAAAGTCTTTCATCAGCCAAAACAGTTTAAGCCGCAAATAATATGGAAAAACGATATACCTCACTCAAGGAATTCTACCCCTATTATTTGGAAGAACATCAGAATCCTACTTGTCGAATCCTTCATTTTATAGGAACTGGGCTACTATTCTTACTATTGGCCATCGGGATAATTTCGGGAAATTACTATTGGCTTATTGCTATTCCATTTGTAGGTTATGGGTTTGCATGGGTAGGACATTTTTTCTTTGAAAAAAACAAACCAGCTACATTTCAATATCCACTTTTTAGTCTTACTTCTGACTTCATTATGTTTTTTGAATTGTTAACTGGGAAAGAGAAATTCAAAAAAAATGCAAAAATTCATTGAATAGTGAAATTTTTTTTGGCAAACAATTTGAACAATAGGAAAATGGCTGTATTTTTGTATGGTTATTAATGTATTTCAAAAACAAATTTTTGCACTTCGATGCTAACAATAGTTCTCATAGACGATGATCCAATCAGTACTTTTGTGACTGAGAAGTTGATCCTAAAAAATGTCAAGGAACCTTGTACATTTTACAAGTATCAAGAT
This sequence comes from uncultured Limnohabitans sp., assembly GCA_964441195.1. GTDB lineage: Bacteria > Bacteroidota > Bacteroidia > Cytophagales > Cyclobacteriaceae > Algoriphagus. Next base: position 1,788 of record CAYTXN010000048.1, on the reverse strand, counting down.
GCAGAAACCGCATTGGAAGAGATCAATGGAATAAGACCAAATTATCTCTTTTTAGATCTCAATATGCCAGGAATGAATGGTTGGGACTTTTTAGATCATTTTCATCCGGAAAACAACGATGCCCAGATCTATATTTTAAGTAGTTCCGTGGATCAAAGAGATATTAACAAAGCTAGCCAATACCAACTTGTGAAGGATTATTTGTCCAAACCTCTTATTAAAAAATCAATCAAATTAATTTTCAACTGATCCAAAAGGAAGCTTTTATTTTTTTGTTTAAAGACTTTTCAAACCTAGATACTCCAAATTTGTTATAACATAAAGTCAATGTTTATGGCAAAAGCAAATCCAAGGTTAATAGAAGCAATTGAAAAAACCGTTTTGAAATTGTCTAATGGCGCAGCTTACCAATGGGGCCATATGGGTGCGTGTAACTGTGGAAATCTAGCACAGGAGCTTACTCACTTCAATAAAGCTGAAATTCATCAGTATGCCATGCAAAAGCATGGAGATTGGAATGAGCAAATTCTTGACTATTGTCCCAGCAGTGGGTTCCCAATAGATTTGATGATTTCTAAAATGCTGAACTACGGTCTGACCCTCGATGATTTGGCAAATTTGGAAAAACTATCTGACCAAACTATCTTAAGTCGAATTCCAAAAGAAAGAAGAGACCAAATCCACAAAAACTCCAGAGAAGACGTCATCCTTTATATGCAAACCTGGACCAAAATCTTAAGAGAAAATTGGATCAAAGAAAATGACCATCAACTTGGCTTCGAAGTAGAAAAAAAATTACAGTTATCAGTAGTGGTGTAATTAAAATTTTGTCTTATTTCGTAGCAACTAACCATTAAACCACTTACAAAAACAGCTATGGAGGATTTAGATGATGATTTCGAAGAAATTGATGATTTTGAAGAAGAAGATGAATTCGAAGACGATTTTGAAGACGAATACGATCTAGATGACGAAACAGAGTTTCTTGATGACAATATCGTGGATTTTGGAGAGGAAGAAGACGATTTTGATGACGAGGAAGTGATCGAGGAAGATGACTTTGAAGACGACTTGGATTAATTTTTCAAATCGATTTGGGAATTGGAGTTCTTACTTTTGTAAAATCAATTACCAATGATATCTTCGTGCATTAATGTGAATTACAAATTTAAGCAAAATGATACTACTAGATATTTTCAGTTCACCAATTATGCCTGGCGCTCAGCTCTTCATCCTAATTGTGTGCATTCTCATTGGTCTTGGGGCAGGTATTTCAGCAATCGACGCACGAAGCACTTTCAGTAAAAAGAAGAAAGCAGATCATTGATTCAAAGAAATTAAAACGAAGGAGGCTATAGCCTCCTTTTTTTTTACCCAAAATCAACCAAAATGAAAACTCAAAATTATCAAAACCACGCTCGCTACTATCCTTTTCATCATTTTGTCGTGACTCCACTGACACTGATATATTTGGGATTTACAGTTTACCGAATGGATTTTTCCAGTTCGGGAAGTGTAAGTTCAAGCCTCTACATGCTCCTGGGAGCAATTATACTTGTAATGTTGCCTCTCCTAGCTAGAATTTACGCTCTAAAAACCCAAAACAGAATAATCTTGATGGAAATGCGTCAGCGCTACTTTCATCTGACCGGATTGCCATTCTATGCCAAAGAAAATCAATTGAAACTTGGTCAAATCATCTCGTTACGATTTGCAGGAAATGATGAGTTTTTGGAATTGATGGAAAAAGCAATCCTCAATAAATTAAGCCCTAAAGAGATCAAACTT
>CAYTXN010000047.1:0-14382 GCA_964441195.1 uncultured Limnohabitans sp. | reverse complement strand
GATCCTCGGACTGGCCGAAAGAGAGTCGCGTTTTTTTCTCCAGCCGAGGGTCTTTTTTTTATGGAATTGATGACTATTCGTCGTAGATAATAGTGTATCCTCGAATCCCGTGTTCGTGAGAATCCAAGCCACTTTTTTCATGTTCTTCAGATACTCTTATTCCCATTGTAGCTTTTAACACAAAGAAGATTAAGAAAGCAGATCCGAATGCCATAGCGCCGCAGATTGCCACACCTATCAATTGAGTCAAGAAGGAATGATCTGGATTAGTAGAAAAAATACCTACGGCTAAAGTTCCCCAGACTCCACAAGTAAGGTGGACTGAAACAGCACCTACTACATCGTCAAGCTTTAATTTGTCGAGCAATATCGCTGAAAGCACTACAAGGATACCCGCCACAAATCCAATCAATAAGGAAGCAGCTGGAGTGAATACATCAGCACCTGCTGTGATTCCAACTAAACCTGCAAGTATTCCGTTTAGGAGCATTCCAAGATCAAGTCTTTTGAACGTAAAATAAGCGGTGAAGAATCCTCCTAGACCACCAGCGCAAGCACCAAGTGAGGTGATTACCAATACTGAGGAAACTAAAGCCGGATCAGCAGAAAGAACAGAACCACCATTAAATCCAAACCAGCCCAACCAGAGCAAGAACACACCAATTACTGCCAAAGGAACACTGGCACCCGGTTTTTCAACAGTTTTGCCGTTGATGTATTTACCAATTCTAGGACCGACAAGGATCACACCTGCCAAAGCACCCCATCCACCTACTGAGTGGACCAATGTACTGCCTGCAAAGTCATAGAATCCCATTTCGTTAAGAGCTCCTCCGCCCCATTTCCAGCTTCCGATTAGCGGATAAACCAATCCTACAAAAAGGACAGTGAATATCAAGTAGGCTGAAATTTTCACTCGCTCAGCTATTGCACCAGATACAATCGTAGCAGCTGTAGCAGCAAACATTGCTTGGAAAAGAAAATCTGTCCAATAGGTATATCCTCCACTGGCATAATCAGCAGACACGTCTGCATCACCTGGCGAAAACCAGAACATATTCCATCCAGCTGAGTCAAAACTGAACCAACCCGGAACATCAAATCCTGGGTACATAAGGTAAAAACCTACGCAAGCGTAGGACACAATTCCGATAATGGGAGTAATTGTGTTTTTGAACAAGATGTTGACTGTGTTTTTGGCTTGGCCAAATCCAGTCTCTACTCCTGCAAATCCAAGGTGCATGATAAACACCAAGGCTGTAGAAAGCATCATCCATACGTTATTTGTCGTCAAGAGATTCTGAGAAATCTCCAACGCCAAATCCGGGGTCGCGGCCAAATCTTGGGCCAACAGGGTAGCGAAATTCATCATAGGTTTTAGGTTAAATTTTGAACGTTTTCAGAATTTAAATAGGTTTGATAGCCGAAGCTCGATTCGAATGTAATTATAAAAAAAGCATAAAAACAAACTCATTTTTGATTTTTATGTAATCAAAAGAACTTTTTACGATAAATTTTAAACCATTTTTTACATTTTTTTTAATTTTTATACCATTTATAGATGTTTTGTAAACCAACTAATTAAAAAAATAAAATTTGGATTTCTTTTAATAAATTTTCTGAAATCGATTACGGAAAAGACTAAACAGATGAAAAAAAATGAAATGTTGTTTTATATAAAATATTATTCTAAAATTTCTTATATATTGAAATTTTAATTCATTTGATGAATTTTATGAAAAACATAATTTTTAAAAAAATGAATTTTTTTTTAACCTAAAAATAGATTTGAGACAGATTTTTTAATCTTTAAGGCAAAAAATTGAGGGCATCCAAAAAAAAAGCCCGAAAAATTCGAGCTTTTATTCCAAAATCAAACGAGCTCCTAACGATTCAGCATAGCAAACTCTTTTGCAAAGTAAGTAAGGATGATTTTTGCACCGGATCGCTTGATTGATAGTAAGATTTCAAGCATAGCCCGTTCGGAATCCAACCAACCTTGAGCGGCGGCGGCTTTAATCATGCTATATTCTCCTGATACATTATATGCTGCAATCGGCAATGGATAATTATCACCCAGTAGCTTAATGATATCCAGATAGCTCAGCGCCGGTTTCACCATCAAAAAGTCAGCTCCTTCCTCAAAATCAAGTTCAGCCTCGATCAATGCTTCCTGAGAATTTGCCGGATTCATCTGATAGGTCTTTTTATCACCAAACTTTGGGGCTGAGTCCAATGCATCTCTGAAAGGCCCATAAAATGCGCTGGCATATTTAGCCGTGTAGGACATAATCGAAGTATCTGTAAATCCATTTTCATCCAAAAGATTCCGGATATACCCCACTCTCCCATCCATCATATCTGAAGGACCGAGGATATCGACGCCAGCATCAGCTTGTGCAAGAGACATATTCGCTAATATTTCAAGCGTCTCATCATTGAGAATCTTTCCATTCTTCACCAGTCCATCATGCCCATCGCTACTGTAGGGATCCATGGCGACATCGGACATGAGGCACACTTCAGGAAATTGTTTTTTGATCTCTCGAAGCGCTTTCAAGTAAAAGGTCTCAGGATTGTAACTTTCAGATGCAATGGAGTCTTTAAGCGATTCTGGATAGGCAGGAAAAACATCAAAAGCGGTAATTCCCAGCTTCAAGCATTCCTCGATCTCTTTCAAAAGCAAATCCTGGGAGAACCTAAAAATCCCCGGCATCGATTTGACTTCAATCTTTTGATTTGATCCATCAATAAGAAAAAGTGGGAATATCAGGTCTTTCACCGACAAGCTGGTTTCTTCCACCAAATTTCTTACTGATTCGGATTTACGGTTTCTTCGAGGTCTTCTTTGCATTGGCTTAAGAAATTAAACTTATAATCTCGTTTATACTTAGGTTTTGGTAATCATTTATATAATGATGGCAAATAGGTAATTCTTCTTTGCTGTGGCTACTTAAAACTGCCACTACTTTCATCCCGGCATTTAGTCCAGCTGTTGCTCCAGAAAAAGAGTCCTCGAAAACAATACAATTGGAAGGATCTACTGACATATTAAATGCACTTTTAAGATACACCTCCGGATCAGGTTTATGTTTGCTTACTTGCTCACTTGCCAAAGCAGATTCCAGTTGCGGGAAAAGATCCAACTTACCCGCAATGAGTTCCAGATTGGCAAAAGGTGCAGAAGTAGCTACTCCTGTTTTTAGTTTGGCCTCTCTTAGCGAATGAAAAAACTGCATAAATCCAGGAATCGGATCGATATGATGCTGATAAATCTCACGAAATAGGCTTTCCTTTTCAAATTCCAAATCTGCAAGTTCTTCACCTTCAATTTTTCTTCCTAGAAAATGACTTAAAATGTACCCATTGTTTTTTCCATACATGTGAAGCATAAATTCCTCTTCCGTTGGAAAAAGGTTTCGCTTTTCAAAAAAGATCTTAAAGGCTTGAGAATGGAAAGGATTGGTGTGACAAATGACCCCATCCATATCGAAAATAACTGCTTTTGTCATCAGAAATCAGAAAATAAAAGAATCGCTTCTAGCTTTCACTAAAAGCGATTCAGCGAATTTGTATGATATTTTATTTGTTGAATTTGGCAATGACTCTTTCGATGATATCGCAGCATTCATGAAGCTGCTCCTCAGTCATTACCAATGGCGGTGCAAATCGAATGATATTTCCATGGGTTGGCTTAGCCAAAAGTCCATTTTCGGCAAGTTGAATGCAGATATCCCAGGCAGTGGTGCTTTCTTCAGAATCATTAATTACAACAGCATTCAGAAGGCCTTTTCCCCGTACTAACTTAGCGATTGGGTTTTTGTCGACCATTTTTTGCATTCTTTCACGAAAGATCTTACCCAGTTTTCGAGCATTTTGAGCAAGTTTTTCATCTCTTACTACTTCCAGAGCAGCTATTGCAACTTTGGCTCCAAGGGGATTTCCTCCAAAAGTGGATCCATGTTGACCAGGTTTGATGACATCCATAACTTCACGATCTGCTAAAACCGCTGAAACCGGATAGAAACCACCCGATATGGCTTTTCCCAAAATCAAAACATCGGGCTTGGTATAAGTCTCTTGCTTTTGGCAGTGTCCTTCGCAGGTGCAGTTTCCACAAACTGCAAGTAAAGATCCTGTTCTTGCAATTCCTGTCTGAATTTCATCAGCGATAAATAATACGTTTTGTGCTTTACATGCGGCTTTTGCGTTTTTCATGTAATCCTCATTAGGAACGTAAACTCCCGCCTCACCTTGAATTGGCTCGACTAGAAAACCTACTACTCCTTCCGTTTTCAATGCTTCCTCAAGAGCATTTATATCATTATAAGGTATGCGAATAAAACCGTCCGTGAATGGCCCAAAGTTTTTGCGTGCATTTGCGTCATTGGAAAAAGAAATGATAGTCGTAGTCCGACCATGGAAGTTGTTTTCAGCTACAATAATTTTTGCTTGATTTTCTTCCACGCCTTTCCTCTCATATCCCCACTTTCGAGCGAGTTTAAGTGCCGTCTCTACTCCCTCAGCTCCGGTATTCATTGGCAAAACCATGTCAAAGCCGAAATACTCGGTGATATATTTTTCAAAAGGCCCCAAGATATCATTATAAAAAGCCCTTGACGTCAAAGTCAAAGTGCTCACTTGTTCAATCATTGCATCTTTGATCCTTGGATGGCAATGACCTTGATTGACAGCAGAATATGCTGAGAGAAAATCATAATATCGTTTACCCTCTACATCCCAAAGAAAAACGCCTTCGCCTCGCGTAAGGACAACAGGTAAGGGATGATAATTGTGAGCACCATATTTCTCTTCGAGCTGGATTGCTTGCTTACTGGAAGTGATTGTCTCCATGTTTTGGTTAATTTTACGCGATTCTTAAATATTAGAATAGCCTCAAATATAGTAATTGCCTTTTGGCAAAGCCATGAAACAAGAAAAGAACCGGCTACCAAAAATAACGGTAGAAGACTTTTATATTAATGCACAAGGCCTGATGGTATTTACGGAAAAATACCATCTGAAAAGAGGTTATTGCTGTGGAAACGGATGTAAACACTGTCCCTACCCAAAAGACACAGAAAATAGGGAATAATTTTAAAACTGCTTGTTGTTAATTCCCGAAAAGTTCCGATATTTGCAAACTCATTACAGAAACGCATCCCATTTACGATACAATATCATGGCAAAAGTTTGTGACATTACCGGAAAAAGACCTCAAGTAGGTAACAACGTGTCCCATGCAAACAACAAGACCAAGCGTAGATTTTACCCAAATCTTCATAAGAAGAGCTTCTACGTACCTGAGGAAGACGCATGGATCACTTTGAAAGTTTGCTCGAAGGCATTGAGAACGATCAATAAGAATGGCATCACTGCAGTTTTGAAAAAAGCTCAGGATACTGGAATGATTGTTATTAAATAATCAGTCACATTCCCTTAAAATAACACAGAGATGGCTAAGAAAGGAAATAGAGTACAAGTGATTATGGAATGTACAGAGCACAAAAACTCTGGTATGCCAGGTACTTCTAGATACATCACTACCAAAAACAGAAAAAATACCACTGAGCGATTGGAGTTGAAAAAATTCAACCCTATCCTTAAGAAGGTAACTGTTCACAAAGAAATTAAGTAACATTAGCTCGGAAGTAATTCCGCTTAAACGACAAAAACATGGCTAAGAAAGTAGTAGCAACCCTAAAAAAAGAAGGTGGCGTGTCTTACGCCAAAGTAATCCGAGCAGTAAAGTCTGAGAAGACTGGTGCTTACACCTTCAGAGAAGAAATGGTTCCTTCCACATTGGTGCAAGAGACCTTGAAAAAATAATTTGCCAAGCGCATCGTGATGCACATTGAGTCCCTCTGATCAAAATCAGCAGGGACTTTTTCATTATATTCCACTTTTATAAATCATCGCACCATGGGAATCTTTGGGTTTTTCTCAAAAGAAAAAAAAGAAAGCCTCGATCAGGGCCTTCAAAAAACTAGCGAATCCATTTTCTCCAAATTAAGCAAAGCTGTCGTAGGGAAATCTGAAGTTGATGAGGAAGTACTGGATCAATTGGAGGAAATATTGATCACCTCAGATGTTGGAGTTGACACGACTATAAAAGTCATCCGAAGAATTGAAGAGCGTGTTGCCAAAGACAAATATTTAAATTCTGCTGAGTTGGATGTGATCCTGAGGGAAGAAATAGCCGCCCTGTTGGAAGAAAACAATTCTCAGGATCTCTTGGATTTTGATATTCCTGCCGGAAAAAAACCATACGTCATCATGGTAGTCGGTGTAAACGGAGTAGGGAAAACCACCACAATCGGCAAACTCGCTAACCTTTTTAAAAATGCCGGAAAATCTGTAGTACTGGGTGCAGCAGATACGTTCCGCGCAGCCGCAGTGGATCAACTGATCCTCTGGGGCGATCGGGTAGGCGTTCCGGTGGTTTCTCATGGAATGAACACTGATCCAGCTTCAGTAGCATTCGACGCTGTAAAGCAAGGCGTAGACAGCGGAGCGGACATCGTCATCGTCGATACGGCAGGTAGACTCCACACCAAAGTCAATCTGATGAACGAACTAAGTAAAATCAAACGGGTGATGCAGAAATTCATCCCAGATGCGCCTCATGAAATACTTTTGGTTTTGGATGGATCTACAGGCCAAAATGCATTTATCCAGGCAAAGGAATTTACCAAAGTGACAGAAATTTCTGCTTTGGCCATCACCAAACTCGATGGCACTGCAAAAGGAGGGGTGGTGATCGGTATTTCCGATCAATTTAAAATACCTGTCAAATACATAGGGGTAGGTGAAAAAATGACCGATCTGCAAATTTTTAATAGAAAGGAATTTGTTGACTCACTCTTCAAAAAGAAATAATTCAAACTACTATTTCAAAGAGCCCCGAAAATTTCAGGGCTTTTTTTTTGCAAAAATTTGAACATTAGAAATCTTTTATCGTAATTCATAATGATATCATTTTAACATCATATTGAAATGGAAAAAATAATCAAACCCGCCTCAGGCTACATTTACCTTTTCTTGGCCATTGCCGGAATTGCAGCCTCCATCTACTTGTTCACGCAAAATATGTTCATTGTTGGTGCAATCCTTCTTTTTGCATCCATAATCTGCATTCCTGGGTTCTTTATCGTAGAACCCAACAAAGCTGTTGTAATGCTCTTGTTTGGAGAGTACAAAGGCACGATCAAAGCTTATGGATTCTTTTGGGTGAACCCATTCATGACGAAGAAGAAAATTTCACTACGAGTGAGAAACTTTGAAAACAAGCCTGTTAAAGTAAATGACAAAATCGGTAATCCGGTCATGATCGGAACTATCGTAGTCTGGCAGGTGCAGGACACGTTCAAAGCCACTTTTGATGTGGAAGACTATGAAAATTTTGTACATCTTCAGACTGATGCCGCCGTCCGTAAAATGGCAGGAAAATACCCTTACGACGACTTTGAAGCCGAAAACGCTGAAATCACTCTGAGATCCGGAGTAGAGGAGGTCAATCATTCGCTTGAGCTGGAAATTTCCGAAAGGCTGGAACACGCCGGAATCAAAGTAATCGAAGCGAGAATATCACACTTAGCTTATTCGTCTGAAATTGCTTCTGCCATGCTTCAAAGGCAACAAGCTACAGCAATTGTAGCCGCACGAAGAAAAATTGTTGATGGCGCTGTAGGAATGGTAGAGATGGCATTGCATGACTTAAAAATGAAAGATATCATCGAATTTGATGACGACAAAAAAGCGGTCATGGTATCTAATCTGATGGTAGTCCTTTGTTCGGACAAAAGTGCAAGTCCCGTATTAAATGTTGGAACGCTAAATCAATAAGCCATGCACGGACGGATTTTCAAAGAGGAGCAAACCTATAAAGGCACTTGGGTGATGTATTTAATTCTGATGCTGGAAATTCCTACGCTTGTACTAGTGTCGGTACTAGTTCTCACAGCTGAAACTGATAAACAGGAAGCAATTTTTGGATTAGGAGCCGTTATTTTGATTATGATGATCGCAATGGCATTTATATTCAATTTAAAACTTGAGACAAAAATTGACGAGAAAGGAATTCATTATAGATACTATCCGTTTATCAAATGGCGAAAAATCCCTAAAAACCAAATCCGTTCCGCTGTCGTGATTTCTTTCAATCCATTGTCAGATCATGGAGGATGGGGAATCAAAGGCAACAGCTCTACCAAAGCCTACACAGTAATTGGCGAAAGGGGGCTTTTGATTGACATTAATGAAAAGAAAAAGATTGTGATTGGCACCCAAAAATCACATGAACTAAGTGAATTTATAGAAAACTGGTTGGAGGATTAAGCATGTCCAAGAAAAAAGCATTTGCACTAAGACTGGATGAATCCATGATGAAGTCCATTGAAAAGTGGGCTGCTGATGAATTCCGAAGTACAAATGGACAATTGGAGTGGATGATACGTGAATCTTTACGAAAGGCCGGTAGGCTTCCAAAACACGATTCAGATGAACAAAACAACTAAATTTGCACTTATATTATTGCTGATTTAAAAACAATTAATTACTCTAAAAATGAAAAAACTAGCCCTTGTATTCGGCATATTAATCGTATTGACTTATTCTTTTGGTAGTATTAATTCTTACGCTCAAACTGAATCTTCTTCCACAAAGAAGGAATTGAAAGAAGAAAAGAAAATCCAGAAAGCGAAGGTAAATCTGGAAAAATCTCGTCTCAAACTCACTAAAGCCAAAGAAAAATACAATTCCAACCTAAGTAAATTTGAAAAGAGAAATTCCGCAGGCAAACTCTCTCCAAATGCCGTCGCGAAAATCACAAAATCATTAGAAAAGCAAAGAAAAAGTATAGACAAACTACAGGATCAGATTGCCAAACTTGAGAAATTTCTTGAAGAATCGGGCGAGATGATGTAATCCACGATCCTATACTTTAAATGTTTTGAGGAGCTGGTATTATATCAGCTCCATTCTTTTTTAAAGGGAATACCTAACTTGCCGCACAATTCAAACAAGATGAAGACCTTAATTAGTTTTGTAATCCGTTACATTCCGAGACCCATTCTTCAGACTGTAAGTCCAGTGGTCATGAAAGCACTTTCGCTTTTTAATAAAGGGAATGAAGTGGAGTGTCCAATCTGTAGTAGGCAGTTCAAAAAATTCTTGCCTTATGGACGAATTGCCAGAGAAAATGCATTGTGCCCTAACTGCTTAGCATTGGAAAGGCATAGACTGATGTGGCTTTTCCTGAAGGAGAAAACGGACTTTTTTAAAGGAAAATTAAAAGTACTTCATGTTGCACCAGAGCATTGTTTCATTGATCGATTTGAAGCACTTTCAAACCTCGATTACATCACAGCAGACATCGAATCTCCACTTGCCAAAGTAAAAATGGACGTTCATTCGATTCCATTTCCTGACAATTCCTTCGATGTGGTTTTTTGCAATCACGTATTGGAACATGTGGAGGATGATATTTTAGCTTGTTCCGAATTCAATCGAGTTTTAAAACCAAGTGGTTGGGGTATCCTTCAGTCACCAGTTTATAACTTGGAGAAAACCATCGAAGACAAAACCATAACAGATCCAGTGGAACGCGAAAAACTATTTGGTCAGCGCGATCATGTAAGGAAGTTTGGAAAAGACTATGCTGAGCGCCTTCGGAAATCTGGGCTTTTGATGGAAGAAAATGCTTTTGTTAAAGAACTTCCTGCGGAAAAAGTGATGCGCTTTGCCTTAGCACCAAATGAAGTGATTTTCGTGTGCAAAAAAGGGGTTTAACCTTTTAATGTTTTTCTGAAAAGCTCAAAAACCAATCCTGCCCCATACCCACACAGCTGGACAATCGAAGTCATTAATGCCAAGTCTCCGACAAGGATTGATTTATATTTCCAGCTTGCCTGATAAATTACTAAAGCCGCCCACGTTCCAAAAATCAGCAAATGTGGAATCATGAAAACTCGAAAAAAAATTGCGTTCACTACTATTGACCCTAAAAACAAAAGAAAAAAGGTAGGCATCCAATGAACCAATTTGATAGCCTCAGGGTGAAATCTGGAGACATTGACCCTATTTCTCCCAAATGAAAAAGCCTGCTTGGCAAATGATTTCAGTGTATTTTTTCGCTTGTGGTAAACAAATGCTTCCTCTACCAATTCCAGCTTAAAACCTGCTTTTTTTATCCGAATACTCCATTCAATATCCTCGCCGCGATTGGGATCCAGAAATCCTCCAATGGATTCAAAGACCTTTCGACTAACCCCCATATTAAACCCTCGAGCCTGGTATTTTGAAGGATCTTTAAGCTTCCCTCGAATTCCACCTGTCGTCCAAAACGATGTCATGGCGAAATCCATCGCCTTCTGAAGATTTGAAAAATCTGAAGCCGCTGCATCTGGCCCACCAAAAGCATCCAAATTTCTTGTCAGAATTGCATTTTTTAATACGGATAAATAATCTTCAGGAAGAATAACATCCGAATCTAGAATCACGAAAAATTCACCATTAGCTTGGTTCATCCCAAAATTCCGGGCAAACCCTTGACCCTGGTTCTTTTGAAAAAAATAGTTAATGGGAATTTTGGATTGGATTCCAGCAACGATTTTATCTGATCTATCAGAAGAACCATCCTCTACTAGGATCACCTCAAAATCCTTAAAAGATTGATTGGAAAGACTTGTTAGCATCTCAAAAACTTCTGATGGTCGATTGTAAACCGGTATGATGACAGAGAAGTACATTAGAAATCAAAATTGACTTCCTCGTCGATTTTATATTCGATTTCTTTGGACTGATTGGAAGTCATTAACTCAGCAATGAAGCCAGTTACAAAAAGTTGCACACCAATAATTAATGCGACCAATGCAAGGAAAAATAGTGGTTGATCCACTATTTCGCGGACTTTTAATCCATTACTTAGGCTATAGATTTTTTCAAAAATCAACCAAGCTGTGATCCCAAATCCCGACAAAAAGGAAAGAGTGCCTAATAGTCCAAAGAAGTGCATCGGTTTTTTCTTGTATCGATGCACAAATGAAACTGTAATTAAATCTAGAAACCCATTCAGAAATCGCTCCAGACCAAACTTGGAATAGCCATATTTCCTTGGTTGATGCTGGACGATTTTTTCACCTATTTTTGAAAAACCGTTCCACTTGGCTAGCAAAGGTATATAGCGATGCATTTCCCCGTAGATATGAATGTTTTTCACCACCTTATTTCGGTAAGCCTTCAGTCCACAATTGAAATCATGCAATTGGATCCCGGAGATCCATCGTGTGACACCATTAAAAAACTTGGAAGGGATTGTTTTGGATATCGGGTCATGACGTTCCTTTTTCCAACCTGAGACCACATCGAATCCTCCTTTAGAAACCATATCATACAATCCTGGAATTTCATCCGGACTGTCCTGCAGATCAGCATCCATGGTAATCACAACCTCTCCAACAGCCCTTCGGAAACCAGCATCCAAAGCTGCAGACTTTCCAAAATTTCGAGTAAAATTAAGCCCTTTTAGGTTTGTGTTTTCAGCAGTGGCTTTTTGAATTACCTCCCAAGATCTGTCGGTACTGCCATCATTAATTAGAATTACCTCATAAGAAAAGCCGTGTAAATTCATCACACGGCTGATCCAATGAGTTAACTCTGGTATTGATTCTTCCTCGTTGAATACAGGAACAACTACGGAAATTTGAGTCATAAATTAATAATCGAGCGATTTATCTCGCTTTTTTAGAATTGCACCTAAAATTAACGCAACGATGGCATAAAATATCAACAAAAAGCCAAAACCTTTGATTTGACCCATCAAGGTGAAACTATCCCCGGTTGCCTTTCTCATTTCCTCTAGTTGTGCAGGTGGCAAAGCATCTGGATTAGCGCCAAAACTTTCCATAGTTTTCAAACTAGTCTGAAAAGCTTCATCTGCTAATACCTGCGGAAGGGATGGATCAACTACTTGATATAATAATATCAATCCTATCAAACCAACTATTCCAGAGATGATCATAGAAATAAAACTAAAATTGAACGCAGCACCAAAGGTCATAAATCCACCAATTTCACTTCGGTATTGAATACCAAAATAAATAATAAGTGCTACCATAATTACTAATGAAACGAGCCCAAACCAACCAGAAGCAAGAAGGGTTGAATCAATAAAATATGCGATGTAAGTAATTGCCAAAGACACTAGACCAATTGTCAATCCTGGTTTTACTGCCGCTTGCATAGGTGTTTGTTGCTCTTCCATAAAAGAATTAGTTAGGGTTTTTCCTGAAAATAATTGAAATAATTATACTAAAAAACATTCCTGGAATGATTTTCCAAAGTCCGTCGTTCAATGCGACATTCCCCGGATTCAATTCACTTATACTTTTTTGAGTTGCCAAAAATGAATTTTCACCAACCTGACTGATGATCATTTCTTTGTTTTCTGACAGAAGTGAGATCTTTTGGCTTTTAATTACTTCAAATAGCTCGGGAGAAAATTGCAAAACTATCCATATTCCTAAAGTGGATAAAACCCCAATAATCCCATAGGTAACAAAACCCACGGTCATTCCTTCTGCAAAAGAAAGATATCCTGAATTGGAATAATCCTTAAAGAATTTAATGGACAGAAAAATAGAAATAGGTACAAGGAAATATCCAAAAACCAAATTAAGATTAGTCGGATCCGGATATAGAAAGGATAAACAATAGAATGAAACAATACTCAACAGACCTCCTAGTGCTCCAAATTTGTAGGCAGTAATTAGATATCTATTCATCTACATTAATCAATTGACCTTTTTGAACTACATATTTGACCTTCCCTTGAAGTTCGCTCTCAAACCACGGATGGTTTGAAGACAATGACATGTTAGCTCTTTCATTGTAATCCCACTTTTCATTTGGATCAAAAATTGTAAGTGAGTTCGGTATCGCCCCAATTATCTTTTCAGGGCTGGTAGTAATTTTTTCAATTAAAAGTTCCCACCCTAATTCATTAGAGAGTTTTACCATGGCTGGCAGAAAAGTTTGCAATCCAGCCATCCCGAATGCAGCTAAATCAAACTCAGTGAATTTGGAATCGACATCCTGAGGCTGATGATTAGAAACTACGGCATCAATTGTACCATCCTTTAGCCCATTAATTAATGCCATCCGGTCATCCTTACCTCTAAAAGGAGGCTTAACCTTAAAATTGGAGTCAAAAGTCACTAAATCAGAATCTGAAAAAATTAACTGATAGATAGAAATATCAGCAGTCACCTTTAGACCTTCCTTTTTGGCTTTTCGTATTAAATCTACTCCTTTTGATGTGTTTATGGTCTGGAAATGTACACGGCCACCTGTGTACCTTAAAATTTCCAAGTTACGTTGAATGGCTATATCTTCTGCGAGATTTGGAAGTCCTTTTAACCCGAGCTTTGTGGACATCTCATCCTCATGCATTTGTCCAAAAATCGCTAACAAGGGATCATAAGCATGGTCAAACAATATCCCATCAAACTTTTGCAGGTATTGCAAAATTTTCATGTATCTGTCTGAATTTGCTAGCGTTTTAATTCCATCACCAAAAAACTGAAGTCCTGATTGGAAATGCATATCCAGAATTTCAGTCAAGTCTTCTCCTTGTGCATTTTTAGTCACGGCACCCATTACATGCAATTGGGCCGAAAAAGCTTTTGCTTTATTTAATACAAAATCAACTTCATTTTTTGTCTGAATAACCGGATCTGTATTAGGCATAATAAGAGCCTGAGCAAATCCACTTGCTGCCAAGGACTGACAAAGACTTTCCACAGTTTCTCTGTATTCTTGACCAGGTTCTCCTAATCCACAACGCAGATCTGTCCAGCCTTTTGATGCTAAAAATCCAGAACAATCAATCTCTTTGTCAAAACCTTTGTCGTTCGATCCTGAAACATTACCTAAAACCCCATTTTCAAGTGAATAATTAGAAGGACCATGGATTCCACCATCTTGAATCAATCTGAGGTTTTTCAGTAGTATTGCCATTTATTCGAGTTTTGCTGCAAAAGTGCAACATTAATGTAGAAAAAGAAAAGTACTGATGATAATTCCTTCCCCCTAATTCAGGTGACGTTAATTGGATAAAATCTCATCGAGCTTATAAATTATCGAATTTTTAGGCACAAACGAATAGTCGTTCTTGTTCACCAAATACAGGATTGATGTGCCCTTAACGCAAAAAGACCTTTAGATTGGGATGGAAATAGGTCGGCCCGCTATGCAAGGTCATCTAAATTTTGATAGACTTTTAGGGTTTCTTGGTTGTTACCTCTAACTTCTTCAAAAGAGTCTAAACACAAAAAGACCCTTTGGAGTGAACCAAAGGGTCTGAATAATGTGGCGGCGACCTAC
>CAYTXN010000046.1:0-14615 GCA_964441195.1 uncultured Limnohabitans sp. | reverse complement strand
ACCCGTGTTTTATCCGTGAAAGGGATACGTCCTAACCCCTAGACGAACCGACCATAACATTAAAAATTTTAAGAATACTGATTTAATTTATTGATAATCAGTATTTTGGTAGTCGGTACGGGAATCGAACCCGTGTTTTATCCGTGAAAGGGATACGTCCTAACCCCTAGACGAACCGACCATTAAAACCCTTGAAAAACGTGCTTTTCCGAAAGGTTGTGCAAATATAGCTGGTCAGATTTACAAAGCCAAAATCACTACAAAAATTTCTTTGGGAATTACGGTAAAAAGCTGAACCAAAGCCTTAAAATTTTACTTAAAAAAATCAAAGGCATTTAATTAATTTCGCCCCCGGAGAATAACCACACATGCTAAATCAAGCCCCTTTTACAAAAATTGCAATCAACGGATTTGGACGAATTGGGCGCTATACTGCGAAGCTCCTCCTTTTACATCCTAGTTTACAATTAGTTGCAATTAACGATCTTGCCGAACCCAAAGCTATCGCACACTTATTGAAATACGATTCAGTTCATGGCAAATTTGAAGGGAAAGTTAATTTGGATGAAAACCTTCTTTTTTTGAACGAGCAACCAATTCAGCTTTTCTCCAAATCAAACCCTGAGGAATTACCCTGGAAAGAATTGGGAATCGATATCGTTATCGAATGCACCGGGAGATTTACAACTCGAGAAGGTGCTGAAAAGCATTTAAAAGCTGGAGCAAAAAAAGTGATTATCTCCGCTCCTGTTCAGGACGAAAGTATTCCGATGGTTGTCTTAGGAGTTAACGATTCAATTCTTGACGGATCCGAAACTATTATTTCCAATGCTTCCTGCACGACAAATTGTTTGGCGCCGATGATTCAGGTACTGGAGGAAAGCTTCGGTGTGGTAAAAGGATTTGCTTCGACCGTTCATTCCTACACCAACGATCAAAACCTTCATGACGCTCCTCACCGGGATCTGCGTCGTGCAAGAGCTGCAGCTTACTCCATTATCCCAACGACTACAAATGCTGGAATTGCTTTGGATAGGATTTTGCCGAATTTAGCCGGGAAAATCGAAGCTTCGGCCATGCGTGTGCCCGTTCCCGATGGTTCACTGACAGATTTGATTGTGGAATTGAAACGTGATGTGACTGTAAATCAAGTCAATGACGCTTACAAAAAAGCAGAAAATGGAAAGCTTAAGGGCTTTTTGCTGGTAGAGTCGGACCCCATCGTTTCAATGGACATTTTGGGAAACACCAACTCCTGCATCATTGACGAGGAACTCACTTCTGCCAAAGGCAACTTAGTAAAAGTAGTTGGCTGGTACGATAATGAGTCAGGGTATGCGAACCGATTGGTCAATTTGGTCGAAAAGATTTACGGGAATTAAGCTTTCACTCGATTCAAGGCTAGCAATTTGACCAAGAACTTCGGCAAATTCTTCCTGGGATTTCTCTTTTTCAGATTAAGGTAAAGATTCCATTTCTGAAGGATAGGGACCCTGTGAGTTTCCACAAACTCAATCAATGTCTGATCACAATCTTCTAAATATCCAAAATGTCCTGCGGCATCTCCCATATCAAAGCTGTCTTCACTGTCCACTGTAAATGGAAATCCCGCCTTACCTGCCTCTTTCTTAAGGTTTTTCATACCATTAACATCTAAACAGCAATGGATAAATCCCAAATCTCCCCATAATCGGTCTTTGAAGATATGTCGGCCTTCCCGCTCTTTCACTTCGATCAATTCTATCTGGGCCGGACAAAGTAACCCTCCAAATGCTCCGGGATTGCATCCATCAGGCATTGACAGTAATGCGCGCTTATAAGTTAATTGTTCACCGGGAATTTCAGGATAGATGCCTTCCTCCTTGTAATTCAGCACAGAAAATCCTAAAATATCCTGATAAAGCGGAATGGATTTTTCCAAATCAGAAACTCCAATGACGACGCCTAAGACCCCGCCTGTTGGTGAGGAATTCTCAGAAAACCAATTGGTAGCTTCCTTTACTTGGAATACATTGTCAAAGGGATCTTTGAGAAAAAAAGCATTTACTCCGTTGGGTGTTTTTCCTATTGGTGAAAGAATGTCAACACCTAGGCTTATAAGATGATCATAAGCTCGGTTGATATCTCGAACTCGGATTTTTACAGCATAAATCCCCAAATCTCCGGGCAAAATCTCAAAATCTGTAGAGTTTGGAGTTCTGCTGGTGAATTGCCAAATTTCAAACCCTCCACCTCCTTGCATATTCAAGGCTAGCACAGCATGTCTACTTTCTGCTTTACCATTGGTATATCGAGTCATCAGATTGGCTGTCGCTTCATCTTCAAAAACCGGGACATCCATGGAAAAAGCTTTACGGTACCATGACCAAGCCTTGTGAACGTCTTTGACTCCTATTCCTATTTGTTGAATTCCATTGATTTGGTAAGGCTTATCAAGAGTGTGACCCATTGTAAAGTAATATTGAGTAGGATTTTTTTAACTTCTCCGGAGCCACGCCTAAGTGAAATAGCGTAAATACAAACAGATTAGCCAGTTGTACTCTAATCCAGGAATTCCCCTTGTATTTCCTCGCTGACACTGTCATAGACTTCGGAATGATATGAAACTTTGTCTTTTTTTTGATTCTTTTGACCAATTCAAAGTCCTCCATCAGACAAAATTTGGAATCATATCCTTCTAAAGTATTGAAAAATTCACGGGTTATAAACAAGGTCTGATCACCACCTCCTGAGAAAAGTCCATTATAGCGTGTAAACCAAGAATTTAACTTCAATAAAAAAGTTTCTGAATCAAACCTATATCGGAAACATCCTGCTTTATATCCTTTAATCAATGCGATTTGCAAGTCTTCTGCAAAGGATGTTATTGGGCGGGTATCCGCGTGTACGAAATAAAGGGTGTTGGCAGTAGCGTGACTTGCCCCCAAATTCATCTGAATCGCTCTGGATCTGTCTGAAGTTTTAAAAACTTTCGCGCCCAGACTTTTTGCTATCTGATAAGTATCATCCTTGCTTCCTCCATCTACTACAATAATTTCAGAGATAAAATCACCTCCATACTTTTTTAAAAAAGGAATTAATTCTTTGATATTTTCAGCCTCATTCAAAGTTGGAATGATCACTGACAACTTCATCATTCTCACTACTCCACCAATTTTATGATATAATTTTTAATTGGGCTTTCCATTTCTGCCCTAACCATTACTCCTTTTTCATAATAGTAGCGATTAGTATTTCCATTGATAGTTACTTCATAGCTATTCGCACTAAGTTTTTTCACTTTGGAAACCAAACCGAAAACTTCACCAAGAAAATTTTCTCCTCCTTTCGGTTCCTGGAAAAAAAGCATAACACTGCTTAAGTAAAGTGGATCATGAATTGGTTTATCATTCTCAAACTTATAAGTAGAGGCATCTACCTCATAAAATTTTCCATTCCATTTTACTTCAGATTGAAAATCGCCTTTGTTACTCGATGAAACACTCCTTGACCATACGATCTGGTTATTTTTAATTCGGGAATCAACATTGAAATCCACATTCACTTTTCCGAAAAACCAAAAGCTCACCTCACTTTTTACTTTGTAAATCGTGGTATCCATGTAGTTTGATCGCTTGGCCGTCATTTCACCAATATTGAAACCCAATACGGTGATTTCATAGTGGCGCTCCTTAGCCAAATCTTGCGCATTTCCGACTTGAAATGAACAGGCGAACAATATTAGAAGCAGGGTTAGTTTTTTGCTAGCAGCAGCCCCCACCGTCGTAGAAGTATGTAGAATCTGAAACATATATATCATTTCTACCCAAGTTAGAAATTGCTGCGGCAGTTTTATCACAAATTGACAATGGCTGATTATTTAACAGGACATGTCCCTTGTGATCATCGAAATATTCTTCGGAGCCAAAGTAGATGGCCGTTTTACCTGTAAAAACACAAGGTCCATCAGCAGGCATGGGATCTTTGATCGCACAGACCTCTACAGAATCCAGGAAAATCATTTCTTCTGTGTCATATTGGCCCGGTGCCAATATTCGATACGGTCTTTTTGCGCGAATTTCCACCGTACCAAAACCTGCATCAGTGATCATTTTCAGGTATTCTTTAAGAGAAAGAGAGCCACTGAGGCATAGGGCCCGAAGTCTTGAATCATTTCGTAGCGAATTGGGCATTTGATTTTCAGTAATCGGGTCACTCAAAACCAATCTCCCAAAAGGTTTCAGAACTCTGAACATTTCAGCCAAGGCTTGTTTCAAATCTTCATGGGTGAAAATATTGAAAAGGCAGTTTTGAGCAGCCACATCGATGCTATTGTCATCGACTGGAAGTTGGAGAGCAGTACCTTTTCTCAATTCAACAAAGTCTTGATGAAACCAAGAATTTTCATTTTCCGCCACTGCAAGATTTTCATTGCAAGCAACGAGCATTTCATCTACGATATCTATCCCGATCACCCCTGCTTTCTGTCTCGAAAAATAGGCAAACTGAAGCACTTCCATTCCTCCCCCTACTCCTACATATAGGACCTTGGGGTTATTGACCAAATCCCGAGGGTGAACTGTGCTTCCACAGCCATAATTCATCTCCTGCATGATTTTAGGGATCTTAAGCTCAGGCAATTGCCAAATCGGCGTAGTGGTACAGCATAGCCCTACATCAGGCTTCAAGGCAGCCTGTTTGTAAACATCTACTGTGGTATCCAGGTAATTATTCATGGGTAATTTTATTTGATTTTTTGAAGATTTTCCAATCCTCCAGTGTGTCAATGTCTGAGAGTATTTTAAGAAACTCGTAATCCAAATTTTGTTTATCCGCTCTATCTAAAGTTGTTTCTAATACTTTGGAAGTGCTCCATGGTATGTCTTTGAAAATCTCTGGAAAAAAACCGCTCATGCCCAAAAGATAGTATCCCCCATCATTAGCGGGACCAAATACCAAATCCGCTTGACTTAAATTCAAAAAGGCTTTATTCAAATCTTTCGATGTCAGATAGGGACAATCAGTACCTATAATGACAACGCTCTTGTATCCTTTTGCAAAAAGATGTGCAAAGGCATTTCTCATTCGTTCACCTAGGTCCTCTCCTGACTGAACTTCATACTGATAGCCACTAAGGCTACCATCTGGGTATTCTGCTATGAAATCTGAATAAAAAAGAAATTTATCTACATTCAATCCCCTTACTTGCTCATGAGTATATGCTGTAAGCCATTCATAGACTTCAAGCGCTTTTTCATCTCCAATCGAGGCAGCGAGACGGGTTTTTACTTTTCCCAGAATGGCATTTTTCTGAAAAATAATCAAAGCTGCTTTATTCATGAAGTAGCACCCCCACAGCTGGATCCTGCTCCTGCTGTGCAGCCAAAGCAATGATTATTGATCACGATAGACCGCTCAGCAAGTGCCGATGAGTCCCAATTTGACAAGTGAATGGAATCTGAAGTATTTACTTTTATATCCAGCATTTGGTTAAAATCACAATCATACAAATAGCCATCCCAACCTATAGAAATCGTATTTCGACACATCACTCCAGCCGCAGCTACTGGGTTAAATGCTGACAATAACTTTTCCATGTAGTTTTCATAATTATCTGACCGGAGTAAATATTCCAAAAATCTGGAAATCGGAATATTGGTAATCGTGAAAAGTGAGTTGAATTCAACTTCAAATCGCTCCCGAAGTTTCTTTCTAAACTCATCCTCCAACTCTGACTGTGACCCTGGCAGAAATGCTCCTGATGGATTGTAAACTAGATTCAAAACTAATTCAGAACCTTCCATTCCATAGCCTACCTGATTCAAAAGCTTTAGCGCTTTGATAGATTTTTCAAAAACTCCATCCCCGCGTTGCGCATCGGTTTTCATTGCTGAAAAATAAGGTAATGAGGACACTACTTCCACCTTGTTTTTCTTAAAAAACTCAGGAAGATCATTGTATTTAGGATTAGCCAAAATAATGGTCAAGTTACATCTGACAATGATTTTGATATCTGAATTCACTTGTCGAATCGACTCCACAAACCATCTAAAATCGGGATTCATTTCCGGTGCTCCACCAGTCAAATCCACACAGTTCAGGGAGGGTTCTCTTTGGATCACATCAAGGCACAATTGCATGGTGTCCCGAGTCATAATTTCCTTACGATCCGGACCAGCGTCGACATGGCAATGTTTGCAAACTTGATTGCACATTTTTCCCATGTTGATCTGAAAAATTTCAAGCTTGGTGGGTAATAATGGATATAATCCGATTCGATCGAGGTGATTTTGAAAACTATTCTCAGGACCTCCAGGATGCCTTTCTTCCAAAACTGCCAGTTCCTCTTCCGTATCAGCCAGAGTATGTAATTGCGCTTTTAATGATTTCATGTAATTATTTTTTTCTTTTAGGCCATTCGATAGCTATCGGAAGGACTCTCGCATGGCCAATTATACCTATTTAGAAAAACCTATAGATTAGATTTCATCTGTATAATATTCATTTTTAATGGTTGGATGGAATCTTGTCAGGTCTCTTCTGCCTCTCTGCTTCACAACAATTATTTCTCAATTCATTACATCGATATTTCTTTGATTTTATTCATCATCTGAGTGCTGTGAACAAGGGATGCACCACCTCGTATAGCAGCAGCTACATGGACAGCTTCCATCATTTGCTCTTCATCACAGCCCTTTTCCAAAGTATCAGTGGTGTAGGCATCGATGCAATAGGGACATTGTAAGGCATGCGCCACTCCAAGTGCAATTAATGATTTTTCACGTGCGGTAAGTGCTCCTTCTTTGAAAACCTCAGCATAATAAGCGAAAAACTTATCGGCCATGGATTTTTGAAGGTCTCCAATGCTACCGAATTTTTTAAGATCTTCAGAATTGTAGTATGTCTTCATTTTTGGGTTTTGGTTGATTTACGAAATAAGGGTAAAGAACGGATTGTTATACTCATGAAAATATCCAATTGACGACAAATGTTTAAACTTTCGCAATAAACAAGCCTAAATGAAGCAAAACCAAACTCTTCCATTTTGAACCTTTTCGTCTCATTTTTAGTCTATAAATTCTATAGACTTTAAAATAAAAATATTATGGCTTTACGATTAGGGGATATTGCTCCCGACTTTTCGGCTGAAACAACCGAAGGAATCATCAATTTTCATGACTATTTGGGCAATGGCTGGGGTGTATTATTCTCACACCCTGCAGATTACACGCCAGTTTGCACCACAGAATTGGGTGCGGTCGCTAAGCTCAGAGACGAGTTTGCAAAAAGAAATACTAAAGTAATCGCCTTGAGTGTGGATGGTTTAGAGAGTCACAAGCTTTGGATCGGAGACATCAACGAGACTCAAAACACTGTCGTCAATTTTCCAATAATTGCAGATCAGGATCGCAAAGTTTCTGACTTGTACGATATGATCCACCCTAATTCCAATGAAAACTTTACTGTGAGATCTGTTTTTGTCATTGGTCCGGACAAAAAGATCAAACTGATCATCACTTATCCAGCAAGCACAGGAAGAAACTTTGAGGAATTACTTCGTGTGATTGATTCATTACAGCTCACTGCAAACTATTCAGTCGCAACTCCTGCAAACTGGAAACAAGGTGAGGATGTAGTGGTCGCACCGGCTATTAAGACTGAGGATATACCTGCTAAATTTCCAAAAGGACACAAGGTCATCAAGCCTTACCTGAGAATGACTCCGCAACCTGATTTATAAAATAAGCTGGGAGACGGAAGACAGGATAAGCTTTTAAAAAAAATGCCCCCAGAAAGTTTTAAAAACTTTTTGGGGGCATTTTTTACCTAATCTTTACTTGTTTAGGATTTGTTGGATCGAATCGATTCAATGATCCCCATGGCATGTTTGACCGATTCTCTGATTTGGTCAAAAGCCCCTTTGGCGATCAGGTCTTTTCGGAATAGTTGCGAACCTATTCCAACGCAAAGCACTCCAACGTCAAACCATTTTTTCAAGCTTTCTGCAGTGGGCTCTACCCCACCAGTTGGGATGATTTCCATTTTTGGCAGAACAGCATGAACAGCCGGAACGAAATCCGGCGTCAGCACATTTGCAGGATATATTTTAGCAAGTTCTGCCCCAAGCTCTTGAGCGAAGAAAATTTCAGAAACTGTCCCGCAACCAGGAATCCATGGTATATCCACTTTGGCGCAATATTCACCCAGTTTGGGATTCATCACTGGCGCCACGATAAACTCCGCACCCATATCTATATACTCCTCAGCTTCAAATGGATGATAAATCGTTCCAGCTCCGAGGAAAATTCCCGGAAGCTTATCAGCAGCAGCACGAATTTTTGGAAAAATTGATTTGGCTTCCTTGCCTCTGTTGACCATCTCAATGACCCGAACACCGCCCTCATAGGCAGCATGGAGCAAGTCCAAGCACACTTGCTCATCGGGATGAAAAAAGATCGGCATCATACCGCCGGCATGCATTTTCTTTATAAAAGGAGTGGGATTTCTCATTAGCGTTTAATTTTACCGACAGCTTCACCGCTTGCCAGTTCTTGAATTTCTTGAAGAGAGCAAAGCAATACATCACCAGGGACGCTGTGCTTAATCGCACCTGCTGCCATGGCAAATTCGATTGCTTCTTTAGGCTTAAAATGAAGCAACCCGTAAATCAATCCACCTGCAAATGCATCCCCAGTTCCTACCCGATCCACGATATGTGTTAATTCATAGGCTTTGGAAGAGTAGGTTTTCTTTTTTGCAAAAAGTGTAGCAGAGATCGTATTGTTGGAAGAACTATGGGATATTCTATCTGTTTTCACAATGTATTCCAAGTCAGGAAACCGATCAAATGCCATGTTTCTAACTTCCGTGAAGCTTTTAAAATCTTCATCTAAGCACTGCTTAAAATCCCTTGATCCAGCTATGATCACATTGGTCAGCTTCATCAATTCCGGCATGACCTCATGAGGTTCTTTGCCGAATTGCCAAAGATTACTCCGATAATTTAAATCTCCGCTGACTGTGATTCCTCTTTTTCTTGCCTCTTGAAGAGATCGAAGGGTTAGTTCGGCACACGCGGCAGATAGTGCGGGTGTAATTCCTGACCAATGAAACCAATTCACCCCGTCAAAAATCTCATCCCAATTGTAGCCTTTTCCTGCAAAATTTGAAAAAGCAGAATTTACCCGATCATAGATCACCTGCGAACTCCGCTGCATGGAACCTTGCTCAAGGTAATAAACGCCCATTCTTCCCGGTAGATGCGGAATAAATCGGGTGTCAATTCCATTCTTCCGAAGCTGACCCGCGGCAGCCCACCCGATCTCTTGATCAGGAAATGCTGTTAAATGTGCTACATGAAGTCCCCAATAGGCTAAGGCAGCACCAACATTGGCTTCAGAGCCACCAAATTCCACTTCAAAGGAATGAGTTTGGAAAAAACGTTGATTTCCGGGAGGCGAAAGTCTTAGCATCACCTCTCCAAGTGTGACAATTTTCTTCATCGAAGAATATATTTTTCTCTAATTTGAACAAGTTAAGTATAAAAACCATGAACAATACCACCCTCCTTCTCGATTCAAGTGACAATGTTGGAGTTGCACTTTCTGATCTTGGACCTGGCCAAAAAGTAGTTTTAAATGGATTAGAGCTTGAAATTCAAGAATTTGTAGCTGCAAAACATAAGTTTGCGATCCGAGATCTATCCGCTGGAGAGGACATCTTCATGTATGGAACTATCGTGGGAGAAGCCACTCAAGCCATCCCCAAAGGATATCCGATCACGCTTGGGAATATTCAGCATAAAACCCGTCAATACACACTAAATCCCGGGAATTACAACTGGTCAGCTCCTGATGTTTCTTCATGGGAGAACAGAACATTCCAAGGATATCTTAGGTCTGATAATCAAGCGGGTACAGCTAACTATTGGCTGGTTTTGCCCTTGGTTTTTTGTGAAAATACCAATATTAAATTACTGCAGGAAGCCTTCGAAAATGCCCTGGGTTTTACCAGTCCAAATCCCTATGAGTTACAGATCAAAAACCTGATCTCAGGGCTGAAAAATGAAAAAAATACGGAAACGGTTGCGGAAAAAACTGTGAAAATCGGCTCTAAGATTTTTGAAAATCTAGACGGCATACGTTTTCTGACGCATGACTTGGGATGCGGAGGTACTCGTCAGGATTCAGAGACGCTTTGTGCATTACTAGCAGGTTACATCAACCATCCCAATGTGGCCGGTGCTACTGTTTTGAGTTTGGGTTGCCAAAATGCTCAGGCAAGTATCCTGATGGAAAAGCTTGCAAAGATTCAAAAAGGCCAACCTAAAACCGTGATACTTTGTGATCAGCAACAGGAAGGAACAACTGACCAATTGATCAAAAAAGCAATAAATGAAACATTTAATGGCTTAGTGGAAGCGAATAAAGCTACGCGGCAGCCCGTTCCTTTGAGTAAGTTGGTTATCGGTTTAGAATGCGGAGGCTCGGATGGATTTTCAGGGATTTCGGCAAACCCGAGTTTGGGCCGAGTTTCTGATTTGATTGTAGCATTAGGAGGATCTGCGATTCTATCAGAGTTTCCTGAGCTTTGCGGCGCAGAACAAAACCTAATCAATCGCTGCGAAACTCAAGAGCTAGCTGATAAGTTTGTCTATCTGATGGAAACTTACAACGATGCAGCCAAGCGCGTAGGCAGTGGATTTGACATGAATCCAAGTCCAGGAAATATCAAGGATGGATTGCTGACAGATGCCATCAAGTCCTGTGGCGCTGCAAAAAAAGGCGGAACAGCACCGATTTCAGATATTTTGGACTATACCGAATATGTGAAAACTCCGGGATTAAATCTGCTTTGTACTCCCGGAAACGATGTAGAAAGCACGACAGGATTAGCTGGAAGTGGTGCAAATATCATTCTTTTCACAACCGGACTAGGCACTCCAACTGGTAATCCAATATGCCCTGTCATCAAAGTCTCTACAAATCATAAGCTTTCCAATAGAATGACTGATATCATTGATTTCAATGCTGGCACTGTCATCACCGGAGAAGATACCATAGAGACCTGCGGCGACAAACTGCTGGATCTTATCATCCAAATAGCAAGTGGAGAGGTCGAAACAAAAGCCGGGGTCAATAAAAATTATGACTTTATCCCTTGGAAGCGAGGAGTTTCCCTTTAAAAATAAAAGAGCGGCACTTGAAATTCAAGTCCGCTCTTTTTACTCAAAAAGGGTGATTAAAAGATAATATTTGCTCTGACAGTAGTAGTTCCTTTACCGCCTTCACCTACATTTCCCACAACGGTCCCTGTTCCAGTTGCTCCTTGGAATTTGCCAGTTCCACCAACAATTTCAATTTCAGCTTCAAAGGTGATATTTCCTTCTAAATCAAACTGAGCTTTGTTAGAAATATTATTAAACCAAATCGAATTTCCTTTTCCATCTGTCGTCAAGGAACTCACAATTTCTGAATTGGCATCAATTTCATCTGGATCTAGTCCTAAACCAATGAGCTGTTCTGAAAAAAACTCAGTCACCGGCGCTGCAACTGTGAAAACAACTCCATTTTCATCAGGAGCTCCCATTGCATATTGATTAAAGAAAGAATAGGCTTTTCCTATATATGTTGATTGACCTTCTCCAAATCCAGGGAAAGCAGCAGGATTGTTCTCTATAACAATACTCTGGTTTGAAAATTTCTCCTGATAGAATACGCCATTTGGACCTTTTCTTAAATTTTCCCCTCCGGTAACAACTTCCGCAGATTCCTCAACAGTCTTCGCCAAATCATTGGCCAAAGGTGCCTCTACTTCTGACATGCAGGAAGAGAGAACAATGGTGAAAATCAGGCTTAAACCTGACCATTTCATGTAATTCTTTTTCATTTGATTTTGAATTAAGGATGATTGAATTTTTTTGATAATTCTTATATTAATCTAAGTGGTGAATCTTTCGTTGATTTTTAAGTTATTTCAACACAAAGCCAACTATTTGCATTTCATACCAATAAAAATGCCAAAAATATTAACCTACAATAAAAAAGTTTGCGGATGCCGCTTTTTCTCGAATTTTCTTAGCTTTCTGATATTCCTTAGAATTGTACCATTCAATTGCAATTTCTTTGGATGGAAATTCTAATAAAACCATCCGATCGTAATTCCACTCTCCTTCCATGACTTGGACAGGATTGCCACGAATTACAAACTTGCCACCGTAAGCTTCGACACTTGCTGGGGTTAATTTTTTGTATTCTTCGTAAACTACAGGATCTTGGATATTTACTTCTACTAAAACAAAAGCTGACATAGGGGTGAATTATAATTTCTACTAAATAATTAAAAACTTCGAACATGGCAAATACCGAAATTCAAATACTTCAATTTGGCACAGGAAATTTCCTCAGAGCTTTCATTGGTTCTATGGTTCAAGATTTGAATGAAAAAGGCAATAATCTGAATATCTGTATTATACAATCTACTTCCAGTAATAGTCTACAGAAGCTGGCTGCTCAAAATTATAAGTATAATCTATTAGTTGCTGGCTTCAAGGATGGACAAAAAATTGAGGAAATCCGTGAAATCACCTGTATCAAGGATGGTCTTAGACTTCCTGATGAAGATGCGAAGTTTTTGAAATTTGCGGAATCTCCACATCTGAAATGGATCATTTCCAATGTTACAGAGGCCGGAATGGTGATGAAAGAAGAAGGTCCCTTTGAAAAATTTGCGGAATCCTTTGCGGGACGATTGACCCAGTGGCTCTATAAAAGATATCAGGTCATTCCTCAGGTAGAAACTGTGATTCTACCCTGCGAATTACTTCCTGACAATGGCCAACTTTTAAAGACATTTGTCCAAACCCATTCAAAAAACTGGGGACTTTCAACTGATTTTAATTCTTGGATAGATGAAAAAGTAATTTTCCTTAATTCACTGGTAGACAGAATTGTACCTGGATTTCCTTCACATCTAGATTTAAAGCTAAAAGAATCGGATTCCTTTCTTGTACAGGCCGAACCTTATGCGCTTTGGGCAATAGAAGGTCCTGAGTCGGTTCGCTCGCATTTGCCCTTTTTGAAAAGCGATTCGGAGGTCATCCTCGCTGAGGATATTTCCGGATATGCTTTAAGAAAGGTCCGAATTCTCAATGCCTCACACACTGCGATGACTGGACATGGGTTATTCTTCGATATTGAGACTGTAGGAGAATGGATTTCTGATTTAGATCGGGAGATATTCTTACTACAGACGATTGAGCAAGAGATTATTCCTACAATAGAATTGGACCCATCTGAATTGAAAAAGTATTCAAAAGATGTTTTGGATAGATTCAAAAATCCTTTTGTTGCTCACAAATTGAGTGACATATCCCTAAACAGTATTTCAAAATTGAGGAGTCGACTACTACCTATACTTTTGGATTTCAAAACTAAGTCAGGTCAATATCCTCCAAATTTGAGTTTGTGTTTAGTGGCGATGCTTTTGTTTTATCTCAGAAATCCTGAAAAAATCCGAGACAGTCAAGAAGTAAAAACCTGGTTTGAAAAAGCTACAAGTAACACATCAGAAATTGAGGTCCTTCAAACTGCCATTTCAGAATGGCTAAAATTAAGTTGGAATCCGATCTTCGAATCAGCTTATAATAAGCTTATTCATTAATTTGAAATTCAGATATTTATTCAAATCCTAAACCAGCAGCGTAACGCGTTTTTGCATATGAAATTCTGAGTCTGGCAGCCAGCTCATTCAAGGTCACTCGAGAGTCAAAAACGGAGACCTCCCGGGCATTTACCAAGAATAAGCTCGATTCCCCCATTTGAAAACGTCTCATCTCCCCTGTCAATAAGGCTTGAAGACTTTGGACATTTTCAGAAAATGTCTCAACCTGCTGATTTAAAATTCGCCAATTATTTAATTCGGATTCCAGCTTAGTTCGAAGTTGGATTTCTTTTAAGTCTCTGGAATTTTGCTTGAAATCAATTTTGGCTTTCGCCAAGCCGACAGCTCCACGGGCTTTTCTCCAAAGTAAAGGAGTATAGACCGATACCCCCCATTTATAATTATTCTCAAAAAAGGGAGATTGGTCAAATTCAGAAATTGTTTCAGTTAGAAAGTTGTATTTCAGTTTAACCGTAGGGATGATTTGTTGTCCTTTCAGCCTTCGCTCCACATCCAAACTTGCCAATTCGAAATCGGTGATTTGCAGATCCGGATGATTTACCACACTAGTGCGTAGCTCATCAAAATCAGGAGTTGAGGTAAATTCTTCATAGAGCCCTTGCGGAATAATCCCGGATTCCAATTCCATAGGATTTCCTTCACCATCCCAGAGGAATGTGTTTAATTCCTGAGTAGTCGAAAAAAAGGTGTTCTCTGCTGATTGAAGACGGTATTGACGATTGAGCAATTGAGAATAAGCTTCCACTGTATCTATTGCGGCAAGATCACCCTGCTCAAAACTACTTTTCACATAATCAAATCGAGATTGAGCCAGATCCACTCCTTCTAATAAAACTCTCAAATTTTCAAAGGCCAAAGCCCAGCGCCAATACAAGTCTGTAGCTAAAAGATTCAATTCATTTAATAAGCTAATACGCTCCACTTCAGATGATTGCTGATAAATTTGTGCCTGT
>CAYTXN010000045.1:0-14634 GCA_964441195.1 uncultured Limnohabitans sp. | reverse complement strand
CTTCTCCTTGGAAAACTCTCTTTTCCGGTGTGACGATTTCTAACTGCATATTTATTTAGTTATTGAGTGAAAAGTTATTGAGTTATTAGTGCCTGACTAGAGGGTACGAATAACCAAAAACCAGTAACCAACTCTCTTATCTCACCTCAGCAAGCATTTTCTCACCCTTAGAAATCGCATCATCGATGCTACCTACCAAGTTGAACGCTCCTTCAGGCAGGTGATCCAACTCACCGTCCATGATCATATTGAAGCCTTTGATGGTGTCTTTGATATCAACCAACACACCCTTTAAGCCTGTAAACTGCTCTGCTACGTGGAACGGCTGAGAAAGGAAACGCTGCACACGTCTTGCACGGTGTACGACCTGTTTATCCTCATCGGAAAGTTCTTCCATACCAAGGATGGCGATGATATCCTGAAGTTCTTTGTAGCGCTGAAGGATCTCCTTCACTCGCTGCGCACATCCGTAATGCTCTTCTCCAAGAATATCCGGAGAAAGAATTCGGGAAGTAGAATCCAAAGGATCCACCGCAGGATAAATACCCAATTCTGCAATCTTACGGGAAAGCACAGTAGTAGCATCCAAGTGAGCGAAAGTCGTCGCCGGAGCTGGGTCAGTCAAGTCATCCGCAGGTACATAAACCGCCTGAACAGATGTGATCGAACCGTTTTTAGTAGAAGTAATTCGCTCCTGCATGGTACCCATTTCGGTAGCCAACGTAGGCTGATAACCTACCGCAGATGGCATACGACCAAGAAGTGCGGACACTTCAGAACCTGCCTGAGTAAATCGGAAAATATTGTCAATAAAGAATAGAATGTCTTTTCCCTGACCTGTGCCATCACCGTCACGGTAATATTCAGCAAGTGTCAAACCTGTCAAAGCCACTCGAGCACGTGCTCCAGGAGGCTCATTCATCTGACCAAACACGAAGGTTGCTTTGGAATCTTCCAGTTTTTTCAGATCTACTTTAGATAGATCCCATCCACCTTCAGTCTCCAATGAGTGAACGAAGTCTTCGCCGTAAGTCACAATACCTGATTCGATCATTTCCCGAAGAAGGTCGTTTCCCTCACGGGTTCTTTCACCAACACCAGCGAATACGGATAAACCGGAATAAGCTTTCGCGATGTTGTTGATCAATTCCTGAATCAATACCGTCTTACCTACACCGGCACCACCGAAAAGACCGATTTTACCACCTTTTGCATAAGGCTCGATCAAGTCGATTACTTTGATACCTGTGTAAAGTACTTCGGTAGAAGTAGAAAGGTCCTCAAAACGAGGCGCGGATCTGTGAATTGGAAGTCTTTTGCCGGCAGGCACTTGAGGAAGGCCGTCGATTGCCTCTCCTACCACGTTAAAAAGTCTTCCTTTGATAGCTTCGCCAGTCGGTACGGAGATTGGTTGCCCCAAATCTCTTACCTCCATGCCACGTACCATCCCTTCGGATGCGTCCATTGCGATGGTTCTTACTCTGTCTTCGCCAAGGTGTTGCTGCACTTCCATTACGACTACCTGACCATCTTCTTTGGTCACTTCCAGTGCGTCAAGGATGTTTGGCAGCTTACCGCCTTCAAAGGAAACGTCCACCACGGGGCCGATTACCTGAGTTATCTTTCCAATATTTGCCATTTTTTGCTTGAAATGTAAAAAGGATCCGCTTTTTTAATTCGAGCGCAAAATTAAGCAGAAAAGCCTAATCCCAAAGGATATTTGGAAAATTAATCCAATTAGATTGAGCGAAATCCCAAGGAGAACCGAAACAAGGCTGTGAGGCTAATTTTCTCTCATTCAAGTAATCTCTTCGCAAAAAGAAATGCTCCCGACCAATATCGATTGCTCAGATAGTCTTCCGTCACCCCAAGTGAAGTCGATGCGTGGATAAATCGAACATCGCCTTTGTCAACTTCAGTTACAATTCCGGAATGTGTGACTTGATTTTTTCGTTTGCTTGTCGCAAAAAATAAGAGATCACCAGGTTGCACCTGATTCAGGTTTACCTTTTGGCCCAGTTTACTTTGATCCGAAGACATTCTAGGAAGATTAATTCCAATTGAATAATAGGAATGAAAAACTAAAGCCGAACAATCCATACCTGAACGGGTGGTCCCTCCAAATCGATAAGGAGTGCCTCGATAGCTTTTGGCTGTTTCGATTACAGTGAAAGCCGGATTATCTTTTGAAATTTTCTTCGATTTACAACTTGGGGTTAAGGCTACACCCAAAACAAGAAAAATTGGAAGGAGCTTTAAAAAAGCTTTTTGAACGCTCAATGGAATACTTTTTTGGTTTTTCAAGTTTAAGAGGTACGATTGGTTTTATCAAGGTATTATTATATGGCAGTTGATCATTTTCATCTGTTTATAATTTGATTTTCAATGATCATCCCGCTATCGGGAGGTATTTCGCGCAGTGGATAATTTTCCCATTGGTGTGAAGTTTTGGTACTGCTAGATTTCTAAAGTGATTATCGTCACCGAAATCGCAGTTAGCTCAATTTACATTTGTATTAGAATTCAGAAACAATAAATTATAACTATGAATATTCAACAGTTTTATGACGAAGGATTAGCTCATGCAAGCTACGCCATCTTGAGTGAAGGAAAAGTCGCACTTGTTGATCCGGGAAGGAATCCTCAACAGTATTCTGATTTTGCGCAAGCAAATAATGCCAAAATCGTTGCTGTAATTGAAACTCATCCACATGCCGACTTTGTGAGTTCGCATTTGGAGTTTCACAAAAATGACGACGCCACTATCTATGTATCCAAACTAGTCGGAGCAGAATATCCGCATGTTGGGTTTGATGAGGGAGACTCATTCGAAATGGGAAAAGTAACTTTCCATTCACTGCACACTCCGGGTCACTCGCCTGATTCAATCAGTATTTTACTGAAAGATGAAAACGGTAAGGATCACGCGCTTTTCTCCGGTGACACGCTCTTCATAGGCGATGTAGGTCGTCCTGACCTCAGAGAAAAAGCCGGTAATATGACTGCTCAGCGAGAGGAATTGGCGAAGATGATGTATCACACAGTACAGGATAAACTAAAGCCATTGGCCGATGAAGTGCTGGTATTTCCGGCACACGGTGCAGGTTCCCTTTGTGGCAAAAATCTCAGTGATGCACGTCAATCGACCATTGGCGAGCAGAGAGCGACCAATTGGGCCTTCAATGATTTGGACGAAAAAACCTTCGTGGACTCCTTGCTTCAAGGTCAGCCTTACATTCCGAAATACTTTGGGTATGATGTAGACATGAATAAGAAAGGAGCACCAGCCTATCAAAGATCGATTTCTCAGGTGAGCATTTGGCCGGAAGGTTCCACTTTGCCTGAAGGTGTTTTGGTGATTGATACCAGAAATAATGTCGATTTCGCTACTGGACACATTGCAGGAGCCATCAATATCATGAATGGAAGCAAATTTGAAACTTGGCTTGGCTCGATCGTGGGACCGGAAGAAAGGTTCTTCCTAGTGGCGGATTCAGCTGCTGAGCTAGAGATATTGATCACTAAGGCTGCTAAAATCGGCTACGAACAATTGATCAAAGGGGCTGTAGTAAATCCAGCAGGAATGACCGAAAAAGGTGATTCATTTGACTTGGAAGCGTTCAAAGCCAATAAAGAGCTCTTTACTATCGTTGATATCCGAAGCAGAGACGAGCATGCCACAGCTCCAATTTTCGAAGAAGCGATCAATATTCCGCTTCAGGAATTACGGGAGCGAGCAAAGGAGATTCCTACCGGAAAGCCCGTGGTCGTACACTGTGCGGGAGGATACCGATCTGCTGCAGGCTCTAGTATTGTTGCGGCAGAATTGGAAGAAAATGAAGTCTTGGACTTCAGCGAGGCGATCAAAGAATTTCAATTAGTGGCTCATTGATTGAATTTGCGAAAAGTTGTATTACCCAACCTCCGGCCAAAACCGGAGGTTTATTTTTGCTTTTCAATTTTTGGCAAAATGTAAAAATGAAATTATTTCAGAAAACTTTAATTCCCAATGAACATCAAAACCTTGGCTTTTTATCAGATTTTTCGATCAATAAGCTGAACCAATTTGTCTAAATTGAGGTCATAGTGAAGTGAAAAACAATTTATGAGTCGAGAAGAATTTAGCGTATTACCAATCCATCAAAAAATCAGAACCCTCTTTATTGAGGGTACTTTTGTGGTGGGCATTCGCTATTATCGACACAAGATAAATCTCTACCTGCTTGACAACGAATACGTCGAAGTTTTTTACAATCACAAACTGGACAAAATAGACCGCATCGAATATCTGGAGCGGGATCATAGTCGGATGAAGTTCTATCTGGATCAGATTAAAATTGCTTAATCAAACTTTTCAAATTCTCCCTGATAGAAATCCTCTCGGTATCTGAATCTCCCAGTTCCTTTCAGATTGCCTTCCTGCACTTCAACACTTGAATCTGAAGCTTTCATGGGAAGATCAAACTCTAATAGTACTTCAATTTTTCGAACGTCATTGCCTGACTGGTTTTTTACTATACCTTCTTCTACTTCCAATACACGGATTATCCCTCCTCTAGATGGGAAAATATTACTGGTCAGGTAAAAATAGAATTTTTCCATATTTGAGATTTGAATTTTTAATAGGTCGAAACTTGTGTAATTGGCATCAGTATCTGCCTTGGATTTTTCCGTCAAAAAAAGGTTTAAAACATCCTCATACGGGAAGTGGACAGAAAACAAATCATATAAACCTGAATTGGGACATTTTCACCTCTAGGCGTATCATCAGGAAAGGGCTTAGAAGGCGTTTCGATGCTGATGGTCCATTTGTGATCAAAGGTTCGAATATCCAAAAAATGTCTTCCTGAATACTTAAAATTGACTCCAGAAATACCTCCACCATTGCTTGAACGAATATCAGTAGTTCCAAAATTGCTACCATCCGGTAAAGTCCCTTCAAACCCCACTTGATCTAGTAGATTTTCAGGTTGCATTCCATCATCCTCTCCGCAGCCAAGAAGTAAAAAAGCTAAAATCAGTGCGGTAATGATTTTCAAAGTAGTTCTCATATCCTATAATTTTGGTTGATAAAAGTGTTTAATTATCAGACGTTTTAAATTTTTGAGATGCTACAAAAAAAACCGCAGAATTTTCATCCTGCGGTTTTTTGTTTGGTTACCGACAGTTTTTAGAGTTTTCGCTTTAGGAAATCTGTCATTTGAGTGTACAAATGCCAAGTAGTATTTCCACCATAGATTCCGTGATTTCGATTTGGATAGTAGAAAGTTTCAAACTGCTTATCCGCTAAGATCAAGGCATTGACCAAGTCAACCGAATTTTGGAAGTGGACATTGTCATCACCAGTACCATGAATAAGCAAAAAGTTTCCTTTGAGCATATTCACATGAGTAATCGGACTATTATCATCGTATCCCGCGGCATTGAGCTGCGGAGTCTGTAAGTATCGCTCAGTGTAGATCGTATCATAATATCTCCAAGTCGTCACAGGTGCAACCGCAATAGCAGTTTTGAAGACGTCATTCCCTTTCATCAGAGCAAGAGAAGACATATACCCACCATAAGACCAACCCCAAATCCCGATTCTGGACGCATCCACAAAAGGCATTTTGGCAAAATACTTGGCTCCCTCGATTTGATCGATGGTTTCCAATTTTCCAAGATTAGCATAAGTCGAATGCTTGAAATCGCGCCCCCTTGCTCCAGTTCCACGGTTGTCCACACAAGCCACGATGATGCCCTCAGCAGCCAACTGCTGATGCCAAAAATCCCGCGTTCCTCCCCAAGAATTCAGCACATTTTGAGAACCTGGACCACCGTAGACGTACATCAGAACTGGGTATTTTTTGTTTGGATCAAAGTCCGCCGGCTTGATGATATAGCCGTTCAACTCAGTTCCGTCCACTGTCGGGAAGCTGAAAAATTCTTTTTGCCCCAATGAAAAACCTGCCAACTGATCTCTTAGCTCTTGATTGTCTTCCAAAACTTTGATCTCTTTTCCAGCTGCATCATTCAAAGTCACTTTGACTGGATTCTCAGTAGTAGAGTAATAGTCAATGAAGAATTTATAATCCGAACTCATATTGATTGTATGAGTTCCTTTCGTCGGGGTTAAGGGCTTTTTTCCCTTCCCATCCAAATTGATCACATAGAAATTTCGCTCCAAGGGTGAAGCTTCTGTCGAGATGAAGTAGAGCTTCTTCGCTTTTTCATCTATCCCAACCATCGAGCTCACTTCCCAATTTCCGGAGGTGATCTGACGGATCAAACTACCATCAAGATTGTGGTGATAAATATGCTTGAATCCATCTTGCTCGGAAGTTCGAATGAAAGTCTTTCCGTCACTCAGGTATTGTAAATCATCATTGTAATCCAAATCAACATAGGTTTTGGAAGTCTCAGAAATAACCAATTTACTTTCACCTGTTGTCGCATTTGCATGGAAAATATCCAATTGATTTTGCAAGCGATTCATTCGGATAAAAGCCAGTTGATTTGCGTCTTTGGTCCAGTATATTCGAGGCAAATAGATATCTGTTTCAGAGCCAGTATCAATCTTTTGAATTTTTCCCGAAGTCAAATCATACACATGAATGCTTACTAAGGCGTTTTTTTCTCCAGCTTTTGGGTATTTGAATTTGTAATCCTTCGGATAAAGTGGCCCCCAAGTCTGCATGTTGAATTCTGGAACCTGAGTTTCATCAAAGCGAATGAAGGCGATCTTTTTTCCATCAGGTGACCATTTGAAGGCCTGTGCCATAGAAAATTCTTCTTCGTACACCCAATCGGCAGAACCGTTTATAATCTTATTCCACTCTCCGTCAGTCGTGATTTGAGTCAGTTTATTGCTTACCAACTCCACCATGTAGAGGTTGTTTTCTTTGACAAAAGCAACTTTGTCATTATCTGGAGAAAGGGTGGCGTAAGAGATTTTCTCTCCGTTCATCAGCTCCTGCTTATGGCCAGAGGTCATATCCACTACATAAAAAACACCTTTTGAAGAACGTCGGTAGATCGATTCCACATCAGTTGCGATCAGCGCTTTTGACTCATCCGCATTGAAGCTGTAAGAAGAAAAATTGACGCCCAGAGCTCGTCCATCTAATAAAACTCCGGCTTCCTCGCCGGTTGCAAGGTTGATTTTAACTACTGCTGGAGCTCCGGATTTTTGCACCAAAGAGCTGTAAAACTGTCCATCTTTCATCCAATTGATGCCATACACAGACTTTTGAGCGAAGGTGCCTTTTTTGAAGACATCCTCTAAGGTTACTTTCTTCAAACTTTGGGCTTGTAGGCCCAAAATCACACCTAATGACAAAACCAGAATTAGGCTTAGTCTTTTCCAACTTATAATCATACTAACTTTTATTTGGGTAAAACTCTTGAATTTCGGGAAGCGAATATAAATAAAGCCTTCATCGGATCGCAACTCTTGGAGGGTTAAGAGAAAATAAGCTACTTCGTATCGTAATTTTTCCCCAGCTATGAAGAAAACAATTGCCATTGTGACCGGTGGGTTTACCGGAGAGTCTGTCATCTCCCTGAAAAGTGCCGCTGTCGTTGAAAAGACTATCGATCGACAGAAGTATGATGTGTACAAAATCCTTATTTATCCGGGGGATTGGCACTATCTGAATTCTGGAGGTGAGAAAATCCCGGTTGATCTAAATGACTTCAGCATCAGCTTGGGCGATGAAAAAATCACCTTTGACGGAGTATTCAACATCCTCCATGGTTCCCCGGGAGAGGACGGAAAGTTGGCGGGCTATTTTGATATGCTCGGAATTCCTTACACCACCTGTGATCAACTGACCTCGGCGATTACCATGAACAAGGGGTACACCAAGGCGATTGTCCAGGATATTCCTGAACTGAACGTAGCAAGATCAATTCAGCTTTTTGAGAATATCGCTAAAAATGCTTCCAAAATAGCTGCAGAACTGACTTTACCACTTTTCATCAAACCCAATAACGGCGGAAGTTCGATTGGAATGAGCAAGGTGAAAACATGGGAAGAATTGCCTGAAGCTTTGGAAAAAGCCTTCGCAGAAGACACTCAAGTTTTGGTAGAGGAGTTTGTATCTGGACGGGAGTTTTCAATTGGAGTATTCAAGGGAAAAGGACAAATCACCGTATTGCCTGCAACTGAAATTGTGAGCAGCAAGGAGTTTTTTGACTACGAAGCCAAATATATTCCGGGAGTTTGTCAGGAAATCACTCCGGGAAGACAAACCGAGGAAGAAGTCGAGCGAGTGGGCAGAATCGTAACCCATGTCTATGAAAAATTATACTGCAAAGGCGCAGTTCGAATTGATTATTTCCTCCAAAACGAAACTGGCAAGTTTTATTTTATTGAAATAAATACCGTACCCGGACAAACGGAAACTAGCTTGATCTCACAACAAATAAGAGCTATTGGAATGGAGGTTAAGGAGTTTTACACTCAGTTGATTGAGGAGATGTTTGAATGAGATGGTAGAATCTAGAAACAAGATACAGGAGGGCCCCAGATTAATCTTTGGGGCTTTTTTATTGGATAAAGAGAGTTTTCAGGAATTGAATATTTGGTGATTGTAATCCCCAATTATCTCCTTTTTCAAGCTCCGACTAGCAAATACAGAACTGCAGCCAATACACTTCCGATAATCGGGCCTACAATCGGAACCCACGAGTATGCCCAGTCTGAACTTCCTTTTCCTTTGATTGGTAAAATCTGATGCATAATTCTTGGACCAAGATCTCGTGCTGGGTTAATAGCATACCCTGTAGTTCCCCCCAATGATAAGCCGATCACCCAGACCAAAAGAGCCACAGGCAATGCACCGATTGAACCCAATCCTATTGGTGTACCTGTTGGGTCTTCTATTTTTGCGCCAGCGATGTAAAGAATCACCAAAATAAGGACAAAGGTCCCGATGACTTCAGAAATCAAACTTGTGCTAAAATTCCGAATCGCGGGGTCTGTGCAAAAAGGGGCACGCTTCAACAAGGGATCTTTTTCCAAATCAAAATGGTCTCGGTACATCAACCAAGTCAAAAACGATCCCATCATGGCTCCTCCCAGTTGGGCTAGCATATATCCTGGTGCCAATGCCCAGTCAAATTTTCCGACTATTCCTAAACCAATGGTCACTGCGGGATTTAGATGTGCCCCGCTATAGGGTCCAGCCACCACGACTCCACAAAAAACCCCCAAAGCCCAAGCAGTAGTTATTGCCATTAATCCTCCTGCATGTCCTTTTGTTCCGGGTAAAAGAACGTTTGCTACAACTCCCGAACCCATAAGAAGGAGGATTGCAGTTCCGATAAATTCCGCGATAAGTGGATTCATAATGTTATTCTACCCAGTTTTTAGATCGTTCTACTGCTTTGTGCCAAAAGTGAATAAGTTTCTCCTGCTTTTCTTTCGCCATTTCAGGTTCAAAGCTCCGGTCCGCTGCCCACAGCGCCTGAAGTTCATCCCTGTCTTTCCAAAATCCAACAGCTAATCCTGCAAGAAATGCCGCTCCGATGGCTGTTGTTTCAATGATTTTTGGGCGTTTGATTTCGCATCCTAACAAATCTGCCTGAAACTGCATCAGGAAGTTATTGGCGGTAGCTCCTCCATCTACTCTGAGCTCCTGGGTCAATTTACCACTGTCTTTCTCCATGGCTTTGAGTACATCATAGACTTGATAGGCGATTGCTTCCAAGGCTGCGCGAGTCATATGCGCAATCGTGGTTCCTCTTGTAATACCAAAAAATGCCCCTCGTGCATCCTGATCCCAATGTGGCGCACCCAATCCCGAAAGTGCCGGGACAAAGTATACTCCATCATTATCCTCCAAGCTCATCGCCAATTTTTCGGTTTCTGATGCTTTTTTGAAAAGCTCTAATCCATCACGAAGCCATTGAACCGCCGCACCGCCGATGAAGACCGATCCTTCCAGAGCATAATTGATTTCATCGCCGATCTTCCAAGCTACAGTAGTTAAAAGTTGATTTTTAGATCGGACGGCTTCTTTTCCTGTATTCATGACCAAAAAACAGCCCGTGCCGTAGGTCGTTTTTGCCATACCAGGCTCAATGCAAAGTTGACCGAAAAGTGCCGCCTGCTGATCCCCGGCGACTCCTGCGATTGGAATTTTCACACTTAGCACATCTCCTGCCGTTTCGCAGAAGACTTCACTGCAGGTTTTGACTTCCGGAAGCATGGATTTTGGTATTTCAAAAAGATCCAAAAGCTCCTGATCCCATTCCTGAGAATGAATGTTGAAAAGCATCGTGCGACTCGCATTGGTAATGTCAGTCATGTGAGATTTCCCAGCAGTCAATTTCCAAATCAACCATGAATCGATCGTTCCAAAAACCAATTCTCCTGCTTCAGCTCTTTCTCGAGCTCCTTTTACATTTTCGAGGATCCATCGGATTTTGGTTGCTGAAAAGTAGGCATCAATAATCAACCCTGTCTTTTCGGCGATCATTTCTGCATATCCTTTTTCCTTCAATTCATCGCAAAAAGCCGCAGTCCGCCGATCCTGCCAAACAATGGCTTTGTGGATGGGCTTCCCTGTCTTGCGATCCCAGACAATGGTTGTCTCTCTTTGATTTGTGATGCCGATGGCTGCAATTTGATCCGCTCGAATGTCCTTGTCCACCAAAGCCTCAATCATCACAGCGGATTGACTCGTCCAAATCTCGTTTGCATCGTGCTCTACCCAGCCTTGCTTGGGAAAATGCTGCTTGAACTCTTTTTGAGCAACTGAGACGATTTGGCCCTGCTTATCAAAAATGATGGCTCTGGAACTGGTCGTCCCCTGATCCAAGGCCATGAGGTAGGGTTTGTTTAGGGTCATTTTTTGGGTTAATGGGTTAATTGTAATTCAAGATTTAAAAAATCAACTCTTAATCAAATACTTCTCCCCCACTTTTCTAAAATCTTCCAACTCTTTTTCAATCCAAGCAGCATCTTTTCCAAGTTCGCTGGCCATCAATTTCACCACTTTGTCTGCTGAATCCAACGCAGCTTGAGCATCCAAGATCAGCATGCGAATCCTTCGAGAAAGCACATCTTCAATCTTCAGGGCCATCTCATTTTGCACAGCCCATGCTACCTCTGCCATGATATTCGGAAAATCAGGATGAACAAGTTCGGCGAGCTTGGGATCAGATGCGGCCATTTCTTGGATTAATCTTGCATCGGAGCCATAGACTGCCCAATGGCCTTTTGGAGTGGCCTTGGTAAATCCATGAAGCAAAATATCCTTGGATCTCGAGTCATCCATAGACAGGCCAGTGATCTTCGGAAAATATTCCACTGTATCTTCGCCCATTTTACGGAAAGTAGTCCATTTTCCCCCAGTAAGGGTCACCAGTCCACTTTCTGAAACAATGACTTTGTGCGAACGGGAAATTTCTTTGGTTTTGGTGCTGCCTTCTTTGGGACGTGCTAAGGGTCGAAGTCCAGCAAAAACGGACTTGACATCAGCTCGAGTTGGTTTTCGAGATAGATATCCAGCAGCAGTTTCCAGCACAAAATCAATTTCCTTTTGAAGAGCTTCGGGTTCAAGTTTGGCTTTTTCCCGCAGGGTATCAGTCGTCCCGACGACCAGTTTTCCATGCCATGGAACTGCGAAAAGCACTCTTCCATCTCTAGTTTTAGGAATCATTAGGGCATCTTTTCCACCCAAAAAATCCATATCCAAAACAAGATGGATTCCCTGACTCGGCTGAATGGTTTTCGGAGCTTCAGGATTATCCATTTGGAGGACTTTATCCGCAAAAACACCAGTGGCGTTCACTATCATTCTGGCGTTAATTGGGTATTTTTTCTTGGAAATCAAATCCAGGACTACAAGACCTTTCAATTTCTCTGAGGAATCCTTTTCGAGAGAAACTACTTTGGTATAATTCAAAACGCAAGCTCCAGCATGATCTGCCGTCTGAGCGATGGAAAGTGCAAGTCGTGCGTCATCAAACTGACCATCATGGTACACAATACCTCCAAAAAGTCCTTTGGGATTGATGCCCGGCATTCGGCTGATCGTTTCATCTTTAGAAATGTAGCGAGAGGAACCCAAACTCAGATTGGCGGACATGTAGTCGTACATCTTGAGGCCAGCGCTGTATTGGATTCGGTCCCACCGGTTGTAAACCGGAATAATGAAAGCCTGATTTTGAGTTAAATGAGGTGCATTTTTGATCAGTCTACCTCGCTCTCGGAGCGCTTCCAAAACCAAAAAAATATCCCCTTGGGCGAGGTATCGGACACCTCCGTGCAAGAGTTTGGTACTTCGGCTTGAAGTGCCTTTGGCAAAATCCGCCTTTTCAAAAAGTGCTACTGAAAGTCCTCTGGAAACTGCATCAAGTGCAACACCAAGTCCGGATGAACCACCGCCTATTACAGCAATGTCCCAGATTTTTTCAGTGTTTTGAAGTTGTTTTAGGTTTTCGTCGCGATTCATGGATTCCTTCACTTATGTTTTCAAGTTAAAGGAATTGAATTGCGAATGAAAAATTCAGATTAAAAATCCTTGTAAACTTTTCGCTCTACGGATGAAGTATTGGATTCCATCTTCACTACATAAATAAACTCATATTCCAAATCCGTAAGATCAGCATACTTTTCAGATTCCCCGACGAAATAATTCGCCAATTGGCTTACTGTATTACTGTGACCAACCACAAGGATATTCCCCTCCAAGGTTTTGAGTTGCTTTACCAACTCATCATGATTTGAAGGATCATAGGATTGAATTTGTACTCCTGTAGCTTCTGCTGTAGGTAAGGCGGTATTTCGAGTTCGAATGTAATCTGTAGAAAAAATGTGTTTGATATTCTGATCTTCTAAAATCTGCGCAAGTTTTTGTGCTCTGACTCCTCCGACAT
This sequence comes from uncultured Limnohabitans sp., assembly GCA_964441195.1. Taxonomy (GTDB): domain Bacteria; phylum Bacteroidota; class Bacteroidia; order Cytophagales; family Cyclobacteriaceae; genus Algoriphagus. The sequence continues at coordinate 1,767 of CAYTXN010000045.1, read as the reverse complement.
AGGCCAGCTCCGGATCATTGCCATTTAGTTGTTTTTCAGCATGTCGGACGATGTAAATGGTTTTAGGTTGGTTTTTGGAAGTACAGGCTCCAAGAATCAAGATAAAGCCGAGTAAGAGGAGTAGGTTTTTCATAAATTTTAGAAATAGGCTGCACGAGGTACAATTGAGATATGCTGCGGGATATAAAATAGAAATGTATCCAGAAATACCATTTGGAGATATGCTGCGCGAAATACAGATTGAAATAAGTCCGCTAAAGCGGACGAAATAATTGAGGCACTTCTCTGGGATAAAGCAAGTACCGACCTTTAAAACGAAAGTATTTCAACTGTAATTCTTTTTCAATTACCCCGAAAACGTATTATCCAGATGCTGATCTTTCACTTTCACCTCTTCCAAATCCAGGAACTGCTCCCAAAATTCTGACTCAGGAAGTGCTGCTCGCATGTAGAGTTTTTCTTTTCTTGTCGGGTGCACAAAAATCAGGTGAAAAGCATGAAGATTGATACTCCCGTCTGGATTGGGTTTAGCAAAACCGTACTTCACATCACCACGTATTGGGCAACCCATGGATGCCAACTGGACTCGAATCTGATGCGGACGACCGGAAATCGGGCGAACTTCCAGTAGCCAATGGTCATTCATATGCCCAAGAGTCTTGTAATTAAGCTCGGCTTTTTGTGATCCAGGAACTTCCTTTTCATGTGCCGTGACGACGTTTTTAAATTCGTCTTTGGTCAAATAATGCGTCAGTTTGCCTTGTTCCTCTCTCGGTCTTCTCTTGACAATTGCCCAATAAACTTTGTGAATATCGCGCTTGCGGAAAAGCTCCATCATGCGCTCAAGCGCCTTTGAGGTTCGGGCAAAAGCCACCAAACCACTAACCGGGCGATCCAGTCGATGCACCGGGTGAAGGAAGACGTCTCCTGGCTTATTGTATTTCTCAGCAATGTATTCTTTGCAATAATCGGTCAGTGTTTTGTCACCGGTTTTATCACCCTGAACAAGGATGCCCGCGGCTTTATTGACGATCAGGAGGTGGTTGTCCTCATAGACAACGGTAAATGGCTTCTTCTTCATAATGAATCACAAAGGTAGAGGTTTATGTTGGATGACCGATGTCGGATGTCCGGTGGATTCAACATCGGTCATCGGACACCAAGCAACTTCTTTATCTCATAATCCTGCAAATGCGCATTGAGCCAACCTGCTTCTAATGCAGCGCCATATTTTTTGTAAAAGTTGATTGCAGGTTCGTTCCAGTCCAGCACTTGCCACATCATTCCTGTACAATTCGCTTCCAATGATTTAGCCATCACTTGGTCGAAAAGCAATTTTCCTGCTCCATTTCCACGCTCTGATTCGGTGACGACGATATCTTCCAGATACAGTCTTTTCCCCTTCCAAGTGGAATAGCGGTAATAATAGATGGCAATGCCAATGATTTCGGCTGAACTATTTTTCTTGCAGACATAGAAACCATACACCGGATTTGGACCAAAGCCATCTTCTTTCATCAGTTCGAGCGTGTTGGTGACTTGCTCTGGTGCTTTTTCATAGAGTGCAAGTTCTTTGATTAGTTCGAGGACTCGAGGCAAGTCTTCAATTTTGCCTTCGCGGAGAGAATACATAAGCGAAAAAGGGATTTGAATTTGGTAATTACTTTTCTGATGGCCTAAATTAGTCAAAACCTGATAACAGCATGTTTTTAGCCATCGATGCCGGCAACTCAAATGTCGTTTTTGCACTTTTTGATCAAAAAAGCG
>CAYTXN010000044.1:0-14678 GCA_964441195.1 uncultured Limnohabitans sp. | reverse complement strand
CGCAAAACTAAGCATTATGAGCGAATTTAAACCCTTCCACCTAGCTTTCCCTATTCGGGACATTAGCGAAACACGTGCATTTTATGGCGATTTACTGGGTTGTGACATCGGTAGAAGTACTGATAAGTGGATCGATTTCAACTTTTTTGGGCATCAGCTTTCGGCTCACATCAAACCGGAGGAATTAGCAAATGCTAAAACCAATGAAGTTGATGGGAAAAATGTCCCGGTACGTCATTTCGGTGCAATCTTAGGTTGGGACGAATGGCATGAACTCGCGGATAAGCTAAAATCCCATGGGATTCAATTTGTAATCGAGCCCTACATTCGCTTTCAGGGTGAAGTAGGTGAGCAGGCAACGATGTTTTTCTTAGATCCATGCGGAAATGCTTTGGAGTTTAAGTCCTTTCAGGATCCATCTCAGATTTTTGCCAAATAGACTTTGCATTGAGAAATCACTACTTAGATACCGGAATCGGTCGGTTGATCGAAATTGACGGAAAAGAATATTTCTATTTCAGCGGAACCTCCTATCTAGGGATGGCCCAAGACATGGATTTTTTGGATAATTTGGCCAATAATCTATTTGAATATGGGGCAAATCATGGTCAAAGTAGAAATAACAACATTCGACTTCGCGTATTTGAGGATTTTGAGGAGTCATTTGCTTCCTCGGCGAACGCTGAGGAAGCGGCTGTTTTTAGTTCGGGATATTTGGCGGGGATTGCAGCTTCCAAATCGCTAATCGAGGATGCAGATGAAATCTGGATCGCTCCGGATTCGCATTCTGCTATCATTCCGGATTGTTATAAATCTTCTAATCAATTAAATTTTTTACAATGGAAAAATGATTGCTTATCTCTTTCAGAGGAGCTTTCATCAAGAAAAATTCTCATCATTGGAAATGCCCTAAATCCCATTCTTTGCGAGATTCATGATTACGCTTGGGTACGCGAAATCGCAAAAAAGCACCAGGTCAGTCAACTCCTCGACGATAGTCATGCTTTTGGCACTTTAGGGTCGAGCATCTATGGTACCTATGGAGAATGGGCAGACCCTCAGATTGACTTGGTGGTCTCAGGTTCCTTGGGAAAGGGTTTGGGCTTACCGGCTGGAATTATTTTGGGTTCAGCTCAGCAGATCCAAAAAATTAAAGCTACACCCTTATTTGGAGGAGCATCTCCTGGTTCTCCGGCTCATTTGAGGACTTTTTTGGAAATGGAAGACCGGTATCTGGAGAAAAAAGCCTGGCTGGAAGATGCCTGTGGGATCTTTGCTCAAGAAACGGCCAACATAGCTCAAATCAAGGGTAGCAAACTGTTTCCAGCGTTTGTTTACACGGAAGATGCCTGGGTGCGAGAACTTGAAAAAGCTGGAATTATCACTTCCTCATTTTCATATCCGACTGCCAAAAGTCCGAGCGTGAATCGGATAGTCATTTCTGGTTTTCATGAATTAGATGATTTGATGTATCTAAATGGAATTATTCAAAACCTGGCAAGATGACTAGATACCTACTCCTATTTATTTTAGCGACTCTATTTGTTTTTTCATGTTCTGAAAAGAAAGAAGCGCCATTTCAATCCGATTTGGAAAATTACCCCACATTGAAAAAGGTCTTGGAAGACTCCTCCAAATACCAAGTTCAGATCCTCTATACTCAAATTGACAGGAATGAACATGTCAATCCAATGATGACGACTTTTCAGTTCAATTTGGACGATGAACGCTATTTTTATCCGGCTTCAACGGTGAAGCTTCCAATTGCTATTTTGGCTTTGGAATGGCTGGAGGAGCAAAATATTGAAGGATTAACCGCTGAGACGATCATGTTGACGGATTCTGTCCGGCCTACACAATTTCCTGCTTTGGTGGACAGCACGGCGGAATCTGGATTGCCAAGCATCGCACATTACATCAAGAAAATCCTGTTGGTTTCGGATAACGATGCATTCAATCGACTATATGAATTGCTTGGTCAGGATTATATCAATCAGAAGCTAACAGAAAAAGGGTTGAGTCATACCATCATCAATCACCGACTCAGCATGCCAATGAGTCCAGAAGAAAATCGACAATTTAATCCCATTCGATTTGTGGATAAGTCAGGAAACATCATTCACGAAGTTCCTGCCCGAAGTACAGAAACAGTTTATTCGAATAGTAATCAACCTAAAATCGGAAAGGCATATTTCTCCGGAGACTCATTAGTCAACGAACCTTTGGATTTCACCTATAAAAACAAGTTTGCGATTTCTGATTTTGATGGAGTAGTCAAACGAATCGTGTTCCCCCAGGCATTCTTGGCAGATGAGCGATTTGAAATCAGTGAAGACCATCGAAACTTTATATTGAAATACATGAGCATGCTTCCAGGAGAGAGTGATTTTCCGAGTTATCCACAGGAAGAGTATACCGATAGCTATTCGAAGTTTTTTAAATTTGGGACAGATGATAACCCAATTCCAGACCAGTTTCGAATCTTCAATAAGACAGGTTGGGCCTATGGGCATCTGATTGACGGAAGCTATTTTGTAGACTTTGAAAATGGAATTGAGTTCTTTGTCACAGCTGTGATCTACACCAATGAAAACCAAACCCTGAATGACGACACCTATGAAACCGAGGAAATTGGTCTTCCTTTTTTCGCTGAGTTAGGAGATTATTTGTATCAAATAGAACTGAAGCGGAAAAAGCAGATCCCCGCGGATTTGAGTGGGTTTAAGTTTGAGTATTAGGTGAATTAGAATAAAAAAATGAAAAATGGAAAGTCTGAAATCAAATGAGAATAAGCAATATTTAAAAGCATTTTGGTGGCTTATCCTACTTTTAAGTCTTGCAGGAGTGGGTAGCCAGGGATTTATCGGGTTAAATCAAGGATTTGATTGGAGTTTTATCACCCACCCAAAAGCCTATCTGAAGCTATTTTTTTATCTAATTTGCTGGGCAGTTGGATATTATTTTTTGTTCTTGAAGTCAAATCGCGAGAGACAAGCGCTGAAAAATCAATCCTTAGAATCCAAGGATGAAATAGACGACAGTTCAAGAAAGAATTAAATCCCTATGCGATTTAAAGCGATATTAGTTTTGATTTTAATACTGATCTTTTAATTTAGAATCATGTAAGATTTCATAGCTTATCTGAAATGAAAAAACTTCCATTAATTGAATTCAAGCTCTTTATAAGATCATTTTGGATGTTTATTCTTATTGTCAGTATCCTTCATGTCGTGATATCAGATGGATATATCGATTTGAAACAAGGATTTGACTGGAGTTTTCTTCGTGAGCCCGCATCCTATTTTAAGTTTGCTTTTTATCTTATTGGTTGGACAGCTTTTGAATACCTCGTTTTTTGGAGATTGAATCCAGCTTTTAGAGAAAAAATGAGAGAAAAGTTGGAGTCAAAAAGGAATTTGGAAGATCAAGCGTAAAGAATGAAAGAATTTCTAGACTATCTAAAATGGAAACCAACCTGGATTGGAATCCTAGTCAGCTCAGTAGGCTATTTCTTATTGGTTCAAGCTTATGTTTACCCAACCTTGACATTTGATTTTTCTGTGATTTACGAGTGGTCAACTTGGAGAAATCTTTTTATATGGCAGACATGCATGACGATCGCTTTTTATTTCACTTTAGGAAAGCCGAATAAAAAGCTTTGGACAAAAGAAAAACCCCAGTCTCCTGAGGTTGAACAATAGGTTTTGGTTTGCTTAGTAAGCTTTTTCCAAAGTCGGCATCTTACGCAAAGGCTGTGGATAAGTATGACCCAGTTGTATTTTCAGGCTTCTGAGTTGGGATGTGGATAACTCCCAAGGTTGGTGAATGTCAAAACCTTTAATCGATTGTAATTCAGGGATCATCAACCGGATGTATTCTCCGTTTTTATCATAATTTTTTGCTTGCCTGAGAATATTGAAGTAGCGATTTTCTCTAGGATCATTTCCCACTCCGCCCACATACATCCAGTTTCCCCAGTTGGAGCATACATCGTAATCGATGAGTTGGCTTTCGAAGTAACTCGCACCCCAAGTCCAATCAATCCCTAGATCATTCACCAAGAAGCTCGCAACGATCTGACGGCCTCTATTGGACATAAATCCAGTTGCATTCAGTTCACGCATGTTCGCATCAACAAAAGGAACTCCCGTCATCCCCTCAGCCCAAGCCTCAAATTGAGACCTATCTCTACTCCAGGAGTCCTCTTGGTATTTGATGCCTTGAATATTGAAGATTTTGTCACCGTGCTTTTTGGCAATGAATCGAAAATAGTCCCGCCAAATCAGCTCGAAGATCAGCCAATAAGTACTTTCATTTTTCTTTCGCTCCTTTTCATAGCGAGTGATTTCCTCCACTATCGATCGAGGGGAGATACAGCCCAATGCCAGCCATGGCGAAAATTTAGAGCTGTAATCCATCCCGATCAACCCATTACGGGTTTCCTTGTAGACTTTTAATAGGTCTTTTTCCCAAAAGTAGGACCGAAGTCGCCCGAATCCGGTTTGCTCTCCACCTTCAACCTCCATCCACGATTTAGCATCCCGGTCGGGTCTCTCCAGTCCATAAGTTTGCAGTGATGGTAGTTCTCCAAATAGGGAGGAATCTAGATCACTAGGAAAATTTATCTTTTTTGGCGTTGCCCATACTGGACGAATCTTGGCCATTTTTTCTACTGCTTTCCTGAAATGAGTAAACACCTCCGGAGTTTGGCTTACTGGAAATGGCAGATCGTCGATATGATATAAGGTACTTTGCCAGAAGCTTTCTGTGGAAATTCCTCTTGCAAATGCTGCACTTTCCAGAGACTTATCCACACCTTTTTCCTCGGAAGTCACTTCTTGGGAAAAGAAAATGGCCTTGGCTTGGATTTTCTCAGCAAAATCGACAACTGCCTCTTCTGGTTTTCCCTGAAGTATGGTCAAATCGGCACCTAATTTTCTAAAGGACTTTCGAAGTTCATTTACTGATTCAATCAAAAACTTTGTCCGAAAGGCTCCTGTCTTGGTAATTCCCAATTCAGTTTTTGACCACATTCTCGGATCGAAGCAATAGACTGGCACAATCTCGTTTCCGGATTGAATAGCCTTCGAGAGTGTCTCGTTGTCGGAAACTCGAAGATCATTTCGAAACCAAATAATAAACCGATTATGCTTCATAGCTTCAAAACAGGCAGTTGAGGCGAAGTGTTTTGGCTTTTTATTGATTTTTAAGGGACGAATTTTTGATGGTTGATAAGACTCTTTTGGTCCCTGTTTTTGTGAATTTGATCCTTGGTTTTTAAAAGATGTATTCTGGATTTTTCGATGAATTCACTTTTTAAAAGTTATTCAGAACAAAAACCATAATTTTCAGATTCAAATATTCCGCCTATGCGAACTCTGAACTGCTTATTCATTTCTACTTCCCTAGCTTTCTTTGCTTGTGAAAGACCCACATCGGAACAGTTTGTTTTTTCAGATTTAGAGACTCAAACTGGTCTTTCAGGGAACTCAGATTATCTCACCTCTCCATTTGCAGCAGCTGGAGATCGGGTTTATATGGTCGGTCATCAGGATGGATCTTTTCCCGATTTGGGTTGGCATGTGGTCGGAGAGATGGGAGGTATTTGGCTCCATCCGATCAAATTGATGGACGGATTTACAGCTTCAGTTACGCTGGAAGAGAATACTTTTTGCCTAGATAAGGCTAATTCTTTTACGAACTATCCGTTTTCCAATGTTCTCAATTTTTCAGATCCTGAGTCTGGAGTAGAACCTAGGACTGGAGTAGAAGTTGAACGTCTTCAATTCGTGCCAGACGGCAGGGAAGGAATGGTCATTCTTTTTAAAGTTAAAAATGTGGATAACTCAGAGAAAAAAATTCGATTTGACTTCAATGCCTATGTTGATTTGATGCCGGTCTGGCTAGGCGAGCGTACTGGAATGATTGACAATCCTGACGAAATCAATTTCGATGAGCAGACCAATACGTTTACAGGGAAAGATCTGGGTAATGACTGGTTTGTGGTTTGGGGAAGTGCTGAAGGAATTGCATTGAGCCCAACAGAAACGAATGCTTGCTCTATGTCTCCCAAGGGAAATGGAGCAAACGCTGGGTTTGGCTTGGAGATAAACTTGCCAGCTGGATCCGAACAAATCATTCCAATTTATATATCTGGATCTACAGAAAGTCAATTGAAAGCTTTGGAAACTTTGGCTGAATTGAGATCAAACCTTCAAAGTGATTGGCAGGCAAAAAAAGAGCGTTATCAGGATATCCATACGCATTCTCAGATTAATATACCCGACAAAGAACTGCAGCAGGCCTTTGAATGGACGAAATACAACACGGACTGGCTCGTTCGTGAAGTTCCTGGATTAGGCCGAGGTTTTAGTGCTGGCTTACCGGATTATCCTTGGTTTTTTGGGGTGGACAGCGAATACACTATCCAAGGATTAATTACTACAGGTAGAAAAGATCTGGTTTACTCTTCTATCGAACTTATCCACAATTTCTCCGAAAAGGAAAGCGGAAACGGTCGTATCGTCCACGAAGTCAGCACAAATGGAGCTGTTTTTAACCCCGGTAACATCAATGAAACACCCCAATGGGCTTCGACAATTTGGGAAGTTTATCGCTGGACGGGAGATCGAGAGTTTTTGGAGAACTATTTTCCATCGATTGAAAAAGGATTGACTTGGCTTTTGGAAGCAAATGACAAAGACGGGAATCTTTTGGCTGATGGCTATGGCATGATGGAGATTCACGGTTTGGAATCAGAGATGATTGATGTCGCAGTTTACAGCCAAAAAGCATTTTCAGATGCAGCTAAAATGGCTGAAATCCTTGAAAAACCGGATCTTTCGAAAAGTTATCAACAGACCGCTGATGCACTTGCAGTTAAGATCAATTCAGATTTTTGGGTAGCGGAATTTGGAAGCTATGCTGATTTTATTGGAACAGCTGAAGACGCGCTTCACCTCATCGACGGTGCAATTATTCGCGCAGATACTTTAAATAAACCTTGGGCTGTTACCGAGTTGGAAGCTACAAAAGCGAAGTTATCCACATTGCCTAAAGCACAAAAACAGGGTTTTGTGCTTTACCACAATTGGGTGGTCAATACACCGATGGAGACAGGAATCGCTGATCTTGAAAAGGCCAAAATTGCATTGGAAACAGGAAGAAAGTATACCAATCCTTTTGGCGTTTTTGTCACAGGCATCGATCGGGATGAGAGCGCGGAAAATGAAGATGGTTCTTTTGTAGGAAGTAAAAGCTTTTCCTATACAGGGGCTGTAATGACCCTACCTACGGGGGTGTCTGCAATCGGAGAAAACAACTACGGCAATCCTGACCAAGCCTTGGATTACCTGAAGCGGATGACACGTAGTTTTGGTTTTGCCCTACCGGGCTCTATTTATGAAGTTTCACCCGATTACGGAATGTTTACCCAAGCTTGGAATTTGTATAGTTATGCAGTTCCAATCATCACACAGTTCTTTGGGATCAAACCTGATGCGGGAAATAAAGTAATTTACATTCGTCCACAAATGCCAAGTGAGTGGGAAAATGCTTCCATCCAAAAAGTTATCATTGGGGACAATGAAATCAGCCTGACTTATGTGGATAAGTTAGGAGTTCGGACCATCGAAGTCGCACAAACGCAATCTAAATGGGGGATTTCGATTGAGATTCCTGAGGAATATTCAAAAGTGAAAATTTTGGGAAAAGAGGTTAGTTCGGATACTAAAGATGGATTCAGAAGAATTCTAATGACTGGAAAAAAGGTGAGAGTGGAGGCGAGTAAGTAAAAGCCATCAAGATGTTCTCACAGATTTTCGCAGATTAAACCATTAAGAATTTGAGGACATTAAGAAAGGAGGGTGAATTCAGGCTCTTAATTTTCTTAATTCCTTAATGATAGATAAAAAAATAGAACTTGCAGGTTTCGAAAACCTACCAAGTCTTCCTTTTTAAATATTCAACCAATAATTCAACTTAAATACCAAGGAACGCTGCTTAGGCATAAAATCTCCTGGGAAATAATTGTCTGTATATACCAAAAAGAAATCCGAAACAGGTGCATAGCGCCATTGCAATCGGGTGTTTATGTTGAGGTTGTCGATCTGATTATTGTATTGGATGAAGGTCGTCCAGAATACTTTTTTGCTGAAAGTCAGATCTATCCTAGGACCGACCAATACCAAATCTGCATCATTTTGTGGTTCTGGCAATCTGATTCTGGCATAATTGAAGTTCATCGAAACATTTGCCAAATAACCCATTCTGACACCCATTTGGCTGGTTATCCGTTGAAAGTTTCCGGTAAAATATTGCCCTGCTTCGGCGTCAAGTTCGACATTAAAAATATTCCTTGGATTACTTTTGTATTCGATTTGAAGTGTTTTATTCTTGTAGTCTGTGCCCACCAAAAGAGCCTCTCCTCCGGACCGAGTAGGATCAAAGTCTTGGAACAAGTAGATGTATCGGTTACGCTGCTTAATTTCCAGTTGAGAAAGGGAATTAAATCGAATGATATACCCAAGATTGATATCCCGATCCGTTGTACCTAGTGTTTCATTCCAATAACCTTCGTATTCAACCTTTGGTCCATGGCGATTTATCAATTTGGATTTGGGATAAAAAAGATAGCTTAAATCTGGATTAAGTCGCTTGAAATCTACTCTTGGCACAAATCCAACTGCAGGATTGAAAGACTTTCCTACATCTTGAAAACTGAACGTCCAGTTCCAATGAATATCGGTAAAAAGCATATAGGCATTAAAGGAATAGGGTTTAATTTGCTCAATGGATTCAAAAGTCCGGTGATAAAAGACCTTCCCTGTCCATTTACCATTGGAGGAATTCAGATTATAATCCATGCCGATCAAGCGGTTGTAAGCTGTAGGATCGAACAATTGCTGGAACTCATCCAAGGCCAAGGATTCCTTATTTACATATATAAGCCCCACATTGGACCGCGCAAACACCTTTTTCTGAATGGCCAGCACTGAGAAATTTTTTCCTGCGATCCCAGCATTTTCATCCGTAGCAGTCTGCATGTTCATCAGACCAATCCGCCAATTTTCGTTCAACTTCCCACTGAGTCGGGCTCCATAGAGAATCTTACTCTGGACATTTTGCCCGGTGGCTGAATCGATATCTACACCGATTCGACGGGAAAAAAACGGTCGGGAGCGTTGCTGTCCAAAGCTGTCAAAGAGGTCGGCATTTTCCAAAAAGAACTGTCTCCGCTCAGGAAAAAAGATCTCAAACCTATCCAGGTTTGTCACTTGTTGATCAACTTCAACTTGAGAAAAATCTGGGTTGAAAGTCAAATCCAAATTCAAGGCAGGGCCAATTCCAATTTTGGCATCTCCTCCAATTGCGGGCGTCAGGCTTTCCTGAGTTCCATCAAGGAAATTTTTGGATGTTCGGCCTGCTACATATGGAATTAAAGAAATATTAGCGGAGCTTTTTCTTATAGGTTCTTCAAAAATCAGCTTTTTACTGAAAGCTGTCGAAATGATGGGGAAATTTCGTGGAATGGGGGTCCAGGTACTCCTTTCACCTAGTTCACTGTCGATTCTGTAGACATTTAAATTCCAGTTTTGCGCACCGTCGTTAAAACGAAGGGTGGAAAGGGGGATGATCATCTCGGCCTGCCAATGATTTTCGAAAATTTTCGCTTCAGAATACCACTTATTATCCCAGGCAAGACTCAAGTCCTCTGATCTATTACCTCCATTAGATATCAATCCTTCCCGCTGAACTCCATAGGGGTTGATGCCAAACGAAAATGCATTCGTTTTATCATTAAAGGTATCCATTACGAAGACAATCGCATCGTTTTGCTCACCACGGAAGTCTCGGCGAAGGGAAGTCGAGACATATTTGCGCGGACCGTTGTTTTCCATGATGGCCGCGATGTATAGGTTATTTTCGTCGAATGTGATTTTCACGCGGGTTTTGACTTGAGAAGCCGATGTGTCAGAGGGAAAATATTGCATGAAGTTTCCGTTCCACCCTTTGCTGTTGGTCCAAATTTCCTCATCCAAAATTCCATCTAGCGTGATGGGTTCTTTGAGCTTAAAGGCAAAGGCGTTTGACTCAGTAGAATTTTGAGCAATTGAAGGGAAAGAAAGAAAGCAGCAAATTAATGCTGAAACACAGATAAGTAGTTTCATGTAAGGTCGAAGGCACGTAAAAATAACTTTGTAGGATGATTCAGACCAAGGAATTTTACCAATGGTTAAGCGGCTTTTTTAAGGTATTATTTGGTGCCGAAAGCGGTTAAAATTAGGTTTCTGGCGCCACCTTGATTTCTGAATTCGCAAAGGTAAATTCCCTGCCAAATTCCAAGGGCAAGTTTTCCACCGGAAATGGGAATTTGTAGGCTTACGCCAAAAAATGCGCTTTTTATATGCGCAGGCATATCATCAGGTCCTTCGTAGTCGTGGACAAAGCGTGGATAAGTTTCTGGAATTAATTCATTTACAAAGGTTTGAAAATCTTTTCTGACAGTCGGGTCAGCATTTTCATTGATGCAAAGACCAGCTGAAGTATGCTGAAGAAAAACCTGCAAAAACCCGATCCGAATTTCCTGTATTTCAGGAATAGATTTTACGATTTGATCGGTAATGAGATGATATCCTTGTGTATAACTTGGAAGACGAAGAGATTTTTGGAAATACAAGCTCATGAATTAAATCTTGCCAACTTTATTTTCCAAAGTGCCAATTCCATCAATCGTGATTTTCACTACATCTCCAGCCTGAAGGGTAAAATTGTCAGGTACGATTCCGGTTCCGGTCATCATCAGACAACCGATCGGAAAAGAACTTGACCTGAAAAGCCAATCTGCCAATTCCTGAGGTTTTCGCTTCATTTGGTCTAAAGTGGTTTCGCCTGAAGCTTCGATTTTACCGCTTCTTAAGATCTCGAGGCTGATTTTGTTGGAGTCGGGAAGCATTTCTTCCTGAATCAAAATACATGGTCCGATGGCTGCGCAGCCTTGATAGACTTTTGCCTGTGGCAAATACAAAGGATTCTCTCCCTCGATGCTCCGGCTGCTCATGTCATTGCCGATGGTAAACCCCTGCACTTTTCCCGAAGGGGAAATCAACAAGGTCAGCTCCGGTTCGGGCACATCCCAAGTGGAATCTTTGCGAATATTGACTGTTTCACCTGGATTAGCAACTCGGCTCGCAGTAGCTTTGAAGAAAAGCTCAGGTCGGTCAGCAGCATAAACTTTATCATAAAAATCCGCTCCACCTGCATCCTGTGATTCTTCCATTCTGGCAGTTCTGCTGCGGTAATAAGTCACACCAGCTGCCCAAACTTCCTGGTTTCCCATGGGCGCCAAAAGCCCCTCTTCCTTCAATTCCTCAGCTTTTTCAAAACTAATCTTCTCCCAATGAGCTGATTCTGATTTCAAAAGTTTAGGCAAATGCTCCCTACCCAAGAGTTGATCCCAGTCCAATTCTGGACCAAGAAAGATACCATTGTCAGATTCCAAGAGTGTTCCAGCTGTCAGTTTGTATAGCTTCATAGGTTTGATTGGGATTTGTTTTCGGGAATTTATAAAAAAGGATTTGAAGGAAGGGACTTGCAATGAAACTTTTCGCTTGTACCTTTGTCCAAGATCATAAGGGGTGCCTTAACAAAACGGGCTGAGATCATACCCATACGACCTGATCCGGGTAATGCCGGCGAAGGGAAATGAGAAAGTAAAGCGTTGCTGTCAATGAAAATGCCGAAGTGGTACCCTTCTGGCTATTCAGGAGTTTTCGTTTTACAAACCGGGTAAACTATCGCGGAAGACCTCCCTTGGGTTTTCTAATGTTTCACTCAACGACCCGAAAGGGAAGAATTATCATGAAAAAGTTAGTATTTGGCCTAGTTCTATACTTGGCCGCAATTTCAGCTTGGGGACAAAATATCCTGAGCGGGAAAGTAGTGGAAGCTCAAAATGGCGAACCACTTATCGGAGCATCTGTATGGACAGAAAAGGTTGGAAAAGGCGCAGTCACAGATGAAGAAGGAAGGTTTACAATTTCGAATTTGCCAAAAGGAGAAGTAGAATTGCGCATTTCATTTCTTGGCTTTGAAACCTATAGAGAAGTTGTTTCTATCCCATTTTCAGGAGATTTGGAGATTGCTCTCGTAAGTCGGGAAATCCTCACAGAGGAGTTTATCGTTTCTGCAACTCGTGCTTCAGGAAGTACTCCTACCACTTTTACGAATGTGGATAAGTCCGAAATCGCCAAACGAAATTTGGGACAGGACATTCCGATTTTGCTAAATTTTACACCTTCTGTAGTTAGTTATTCTGATGCAGGAGCTGGTGTAGGATATACAGGCATGCGAATTAGAGGGACTGACCAAACCCGAATCAATGCCACCGTCAATGGTATCCCGATGAACGATGCTGAATCTCATGGGGTGTTTTGGGTGAATATGCCGGACTTTGCATCCTCTGTGGAAAACGTGCAGATTCAGCGAGGTGTTGGGACTTCAACTAATGGTGCAGCTACTTTTGGCGCCAGCCTAAATTTTCAAACTGATACCCGTCGAGATGAAGCTTTTGCGGAATTGGACAATGGATTTGGCTCCTTCAACACCTTCCGAAATACAATCAAAGCCGGCACGGGATTGCTGAATGATCGATTTGCAGTGGATGCTCGACTTTCCAAAATCACCTCAGACGGTTATGTCGATCGGGCATTTTCCGACTTAAGTAGCTGGTTTGTATCTGGAGGATATTATGGAGAGAAAAACGTGATCAAGCTGATCGCTTTCTCCGGAAAAGAGCAAACCTATCAAAGCTGGTGGGGACTTCCTGAAGACAAGTTGGAGAATGACCGAACTTGGAATTATTATACCTACGATAACGAGACGGATAATTACCAGCAGGATCATTATCAGTTGATTTATACTGGCACAGTCGGAAGCAATTGGAAGACGAATCTGGCGCTTCACTATACTTACGGTAGAGGATATTATGAGCAATTCCGCGAAGATGATGACTTCGCTGACTACGCGTTGGAGCCGGTTACGATAGGTGATGAATTGATCGAAAGCACAGACATTATCCGTCGCCGTTGGCTGGACAATGATTTCTTTGGTTTAGTAGGTTCGGTGAATTACTTTTCTTCAGATGGAAAGTTGGACTTGATCCTCGGTGGCGGTGCAAGTCGATATGATGGAGCACATTTTGGGGAAATCATCTGGGCTCGAGTTGCAGGGAATACCAACATCCGCGATCGGTATTACGACAACAATGCGATCAAAGATGACCGAAACATCTATGCTAAAGCGACCTATGAAGTAAGACCGGGATTGAACCTTTTCGGAGATCTTCAGGTGCGAGGAATCAATTATACTTTCGACGGAGTAAATGACGATCAGCGCGTGGTGACTGGGCAAGAGAATTACACCTTCTTCAATCCGAAGTTTGGATTTTCATATGAAAAGGGTAACCAAACCTGGTACGCAAGCTATGCTGTAGCCAATCGCGAACCGACACGATCGGATTTCACAGACAATCCAATTACGGAAGTGCCTAGACCTGAAAAGCTTAACAATATCGAGGCTGGGGTCCGCGCCAAATCAGGAAACTTCAGCTACAATGCGAATTTCTACTATATGGATTATCGTGATCAGTTGATTCTAACCGGCCAAATCAACAATGTCGGAGCATATATCCGTGAAAATGTGGAATCCTCTTACCGTGCAGGGATCGAATTGGACGGAGCATACAAGCTTTCATCGGCTTGGACTTTAGGGGGAAATATTGCCTTTAGTCAAAACAAGATCAAGGAATTCACCGAGTACATCGATGATTACAGCGTCGAGGAATTTCAACAAGAAGCGATCACCTACACGGACACGGACATTGCCTTTTCTCCAAATGTGGTGGGCTCGGCGATCATTGAATTCAAGCCGACAAAGAATTTATCGCTGAACTGGCTGAGCAAATATGTAGGTCAGCAGTTTCTGGATAACACAAGTAATGATAGTAGGGCTTTGGATGCATTCTTCACCAATGATTTGAGAATAAGCTACACTGCTACTCCGAGGTTTTTCAAAGGATTGGAACTGAATTTATTGATTAACAATATCTTCAATGAACTATATGAGCCAAATGGCTATACCTTCAGCTACTTTGTGCCGGGAGAAACCAGCGGTAGGGAATTGGTGACAGAGAATTTTTATTATCCACAGGCTGGAACCAATTTCTTGGTCGGTTTGCGGATGAAGTTTTAAGGCTTGGATCCCGCAGATTCACGCAGAAAAAGTCGCTGATAAGCGCAGATTTTAAAAATCAATTTGTCCTGCTTTTCCGAAAGCAGGACAAATTTCTTTAAAAATTTTCCAACATTCCTGACAGCCTTCAGATGGGTTATTTTATAGAATAAGCCAAGTCTACTCCAGAATGGAATCTGCGTCGATCAGCGAAATTAGTCCGCGAAAATCAGCGGGAAATAGATAAAAATCTAAAGAGTGTAGCGTCTAAGAAAAACCTATTTCTCAAGAAAGTTTAAACCCACTCCGAATTATATCCAAAGCTGCAATTGCGTCTGTTTCTTTTGCATAATCAAAAACCAGGAATTTTTTACCTCCAGATATCAGCACGCATTTATAGACTGTAGTATTCCAAGAGATTGTGGGGCTGATTCCATTTGGAAAATTGG
>CAYTXN010000043.1:11592-14711 GCA_964441195.1 uncultured Limnohabitans sp. | reverse complement strand
GCCATCTGGGCTGAAAATAGGTGAGGTCCCGGGTGAAAACCACCGGGATTTTCCACTTTCCAGATCTAAGCTGAAAATCTTTTTATCCGTATTTTCCTGTAATTGAGCTGGATTTGCGGGTTGGCCACTGGGATTTCTACTGTTGCCACGGACGAACAGCAGGGTTTTTCCGTCAGGCGAAAAGACCAAAGGACCAAGATCCACGCCGATATCTCCTTTGTAATCGGTAAGTTTTTTAGCCACATAATCAGGGCCTTTTGCATAAAAAACATTTCGCTCACCTTGATCATTGAAAACCCAAGCCACGGCCGTTCCATCTGGGGATGCCGTCATTGACGTTGGAAAGGGCACAGAAAGGTACTCGGCTATGCTCTGAGTATAGGCGAAAAATGTAACTAGTACGAGGTAAATGGTTGAGAAAGCCTTTTTCATAGGGTTGTGGTTTGACGGAAGTTAATTATCCTTCCTTAGCTCTCCAAGGCTTTTAAGTCAGTTTGAGCTTTTTGATGACCTATAATAAAATCGATTAAAGAATTCTGTCCAAAAAAGCCTAGATTTTAACTCTCTAATCCTTCATAGTCGATGCTGAAACCTTTTTTCTTTTTTGCTGCAGTACTGCTGGTTGTCAGCTCTTCATTTGGCCAAATGTCTCCACAGCAGCGAGACAGCTTAAACAAACTTTCCCAAGCCGATCATCAACTGATGATGCAAAAGCTCGGAATAGACTCGTTGCGGCCAGGACCATCCGGAAATCCGGAAGCGCCCAATGCCGCCAATTCAGATGAAAATAAGGCGGTGCAATACGAATCACTGCCAGATCCATTGTTTTTTGAAAATGGAAAACCTGTCCTCAATCAAAATGATTGGGAAAATCGAAGACTCGAATTGGTGGAGTTATTTGATCGGGAAATGTATGGAAGAATGCCTGAAAACCTTCCTGAGGTTAAATGGGAGCTGGTATGGGAGAAAGATACATTGATCGGAGGAATCGAAGTAGTCTACAAAAAGATGAAGGGGATTGTGGATAACTCCGAATATCCAAGCATTTCAGTGGCCGTTGATTTTGAATATGGAATTCCAAAAAATGTGGATAAGTCAGTTCCACTCATGATGGAGTTTGGTTGGATTTGGCCTGCGGGAATGCAAAGACCTCCTTCACCTCCCGGTCCGAGTTGGCAAGAAAAACTGCTAGCTGAAGGTTGGGGTTTTGGGGTAATCATTCCCACAAGTTTTCAAGCCGATAACGGAGCAGGTTTAAGGTCAGGAATTATCGGTTTGGTCAATAAAGGTCAACCGAGAAAATTGGATGATTGGGGCACGCTGAAAGCATGGGCTTGGGGAGCAAGTCGGGCTTTGGATCATTTAGAGACAGATTCTGCAGTGGATAAATCAAAAATCGGGATTGAAGGGTTGTCTCGATATGGCAAGGCCGCCTTAGTTGCGATGGCATATGAGCCTCGGTTTTCGATTGGCTTGATCGGTTCTTCCGGTGCTGGTGGAGCGAAATTGCTTCGAAGGATTTTCGGAGAGCAAATTGAGAATCTTGCAAGTTCAGGCGAATATCATTGGTTTGCACCCAACTTTATCAAATATGCGGGACCACTCAACCAAAATGATTTGCCTGTGGATGCTCATCAGTTGATTGCTCTTTGTGCTCCAAGACCAGTATTTATTTCTGTTGGTTCACCATTTGTAGAGGGTCAATGGATCGATGCAAAAGGAATGTTTGAAGCGGCGGTTCTGGCAGGACCGGTTTATAAATTGCTAGGAAAAAAGGGATTGCCGACGGATCAATTTCCTCCGATTCAAACCTTTCTGGAGGAAGGAGATTTAGCTTTCCGGCAACATGAAGGAGGTCATACTGTTGGACCTAATTGGCCGTATTTTATTGAGTGGGCGAGAAAGTATTTAGAAAAAATAAGGTATTAGACATGAGCATCAAGTATCCGGTATCAAGTATCAAAAATTTGCGGATCATGTTGAAAATTGTGCTTAACGGAATTCTGTGTTTTTTGGTAATTCCACTGTTCCCAACTATCAGCTTTTCGCAGGAGAAAAAGGTGGTTTTTATCATTTTGGATGGCATTCCGGCCTCAGAACTGGAACGGGCGGAAACCCCGAATCTTGACCAAATTGCGGAAATCGGAGGTTACGCACGAGGGTTTACTGGAGGCAAAAAGGAGGGCTATTCCCAAACCCCAACCATCTCAGCGGTGGGGTACAATTCTCTTCTGACAGGCACTTGGGCTAACAAGCACAATGTGTGGGGAAATGGGATTGAAGCGCCGAACTATCACTATTGGACGATTTTTCGCTTCTTGAAAGAAGCCCGTCCAGATGCCAAAACAGCTATTTTTTCCACTTGGCAGGACAACCGGACAAAACTTTTGGGTGAGAATTTGCCAGAAAACAATTTTCTAAAATTGAACAAGTCATTCGACGGACTGGAGCTCGACACCCTGACTTATCCACATGATGAAGACCATCTGTATATCCGCCATATTGACGAGAAAGTGGCGGAAGAAGCTTCAGCCTATCTAAAATCGGTCGGTCCTGATTTGAGTTGGGTTTATTTGCAGTTCACTGATGATATGGGTCATAAGTTTGGGAAAAGCACTCAAATGGATGAAGCTATCCGGCTTGCAGATGCCCAGGTTGGGAAAATTTGGGAAGCTGTGCAGCACCGTCAAAAAGAACACGAAGAAGATTGGCTGATTTGGATAACCACAGACCATGGTCGAAAAGAACCCGAGGGAAAAGATCACGGAGGACAATCGGACTCCGAACGGGAAATATGGATGGTCACCAATGCCAAAAAACTCAACGAGCGATTTCATTCCGGTAAGGCAGCTATGGTGGATATTTTACCTTCTTTTCTCCGATTTTTCAATTTGGTGGTTCAGGAGGAACGGGAAGCTGAGTTAGATGGAGTTTCCCTGCTTGGAAAGATCTCTATTGAAAATGCAGACCTAATAGGCAAAAAGAAAAACCAAAAATTGGTCTGGGGGCCGGTGGATAGTTCAGGCAAAGTAAACATCTTTTGGAGTCCGACGAATTATTTTTCCAAAGGGGGATTTGATGAGTATATGCTTTTAGGAGAAATAGAGGCTGGGGCAGGT
>CAYTXN010000043.1:3027-11492 GCA_964441195.1 uncultured Limnohabitans sp. | reverse complement strand
AGCGCTCGGAGAGCATTTGGTCACCATAGCAGGTTGCCACGATTGTCATACCCCAAAAAAGATGGGACCTATGGGCCCGGAATTGGATATGGATCGAGTCCTTTCGGGTCATCCGGCTCAGCAGCCTCTCCCGGATTTAGACCGAAATGATTTGGAGTCTAAAGGCGTTGCGGCTACCCAAGGTCTGACCGCATGGATTGGTCCATGGGGAGTTTCTTTTGCTTCCAATATTACCTCCGACGCTACCGGGATAGGCAATTGGACCGAGGAGCAGTTTTTCATTGCACTCCGGGAAGGAAAATCCAAAGGCATTGTTACCAACCGGCAAATGCTACCTCCCATGCCTTATGAAATGTTCAGGCATATGACGGATGAAGAGATCAAGGCGATTTTTGCTTTCCTCAAAAGTACTCGTCCTATTGACAATGTAGTGCCGGATCCAATGCCTCCCCTGAGTGCTTTAGCCCAATAATACCTTCTAAACTAATCCAACAATGAAAAGCTTATTTGCATTAATCCTCTTTTTCCTGGTATTGATCGGGAATCTGCCTGCCCAGCAATTACAACAACCGCTCGAAGAAATTCCATTTTCTAACAAGGGCTATGTTTTGTTAAAATCCGGTGAGGTGGTCGAAGGGACTATCCGCTCGACCACTAGCGGTCGTGGGATCAACCAAATCAAAATTGAGGATGCTCAAGGGATAAAACATACCCTCAGAGCGGAGGAAATCCAAGAATTTGCGGTCGCCATGAATGGTGCCGTGAGACTTCAGTATTTCTCTGAGCGTGGGTCATCGGTCAAAAAATTACTTTCCAAAGACCAGCCCACCGCCATGCCAAGTGATTTTATTGTCTATCGCAATACAAGCATCAATGGGGAAAGAGAATTGCTGCTCCAATTGCTCAATCCGGATTTTGATGCCGTTTTTGAGGTGTACTTTGACCCTTTTGCCAGAAAAACTACCGCTCTTGAAGGCGAATTGATTACCTGGACTGGAGATAAGCATAGAGCCTATTTTATATCCAAACACGGAGGGCCCCTGCTTAAAGTCAAAAAGGGAAATTATAAAAAAGTGTTTTCCGCTCTCTTTTCAGACTGTGGAAATATGGCTGGGTTGAAAAAACCTAAACTATCGGATCTGGAAAATCATTTGCTCTATTATCAAAGCAACTGTTTAAAAACCACTTCATTATGAAGGAATTAACGAAATGGCTAATAGCTACCCGAATATACTTAGGCTTTTCCTTGCTTTCCTTGCTTTCGGTAAGCATAATGGCTCTGTTCAACCCACAGTCGGTTATGGACTTGGTTGGTATTAATCTGAATAATAATGACGCAATAAGTTCTATTCGAGGTGTCTATGGCGGTGTCGGGATTACCATTTGCCTTACCATTTTCTACCTTTTGATTAGGCATCCTGAAAAAGGTGCTGGTTTCCTCAGTATTTTCTGGGGAGCATATGCTTTTTCCCGATTGATTACTTTGATTTCTGATGGTCCTCTTGGGGATTTTGGAAACCAATGGTTGTTGATCGAGACGGTTATGGCCTTAGTCGGACTTGGGCTCTGGTTGGCTTTGAATTCTGGTAGAAGAAAGCAAAAATTTATCTTGAATTCCGGTTTTTGATTCAGTTTAAACGCTATTTCACAACCGTTTTGGCTTTATTGCTGAAACGGTTTTTTTAATTTTAAACCAAGATGAAAAGAAAAACCATCCTCTTCATAGCCGCCAGTTTGGACGGATACATTGCTAAGACCGGTGATAATCTGGACTTTCTCCAGGTAGTTGAAATGCCCGGGGAAGATTATGGATATAGCCAGTTTAATAAGCAGATTGACACCATAATTTTGGGCAAGCGTACCTATGATTGGGTCATGGAGCAGGTTGGAGAATTTCCTCATCAAGGCAAGGAGACTTATGTACTGACCCGGCAAAAACTAGAACCAATCGGGACTGTAACTTTCTTTTCAGGGGATTTGGCTGAATTGATTTCAACTTTGAAATCTAAATCAGGGAAATGCATTTTTGTGGATGGTGGAGCACAGACAGTTCATCGCTTCTTAGAATCGGGCCTTTTGGACGAAATCATTGTTTCTATTATACCCGTACTATTAGGAGAAGGAATTCGATTATTTCAGGAAGGATTTTCCGAGCAAAAGCTTAAACTTATTGAATCCAAAAATTATCCGAGTGGATTAGTTCAAGTTCATTACCAAATCATAAGGTGAAAACAATTAAGGCTGTGTCAAAAAGAATTCCGGTGTCAGCTTGAGCACCTTCCCAAAGAGAGTTGGACAGTATGAAATTCATTTCTAGGGAATTGGGCCACATTTCGACCTAGCTCAATGTGACTTCGGTACATATGGCACAGCCTATTCGTATTCTTGGAGGAGAAAGGTTACTGCTTTTCAGGTTGGGCTTCCGAACCTGCCAAAATTCCTCCATCTACATTGAGTTCGATTCCCGTTACATACTTCGATTCATCAGAAGCCAAATATACAGCAGCAAAAGCCACATCTTCCGGGCTTCCGAAATGTCCCAAAGGAATTCCAGCTTCCACACTTTTGATGATTTTCTCACGCATTTCTCCTTCTCCCAGCATTGCATCCCACATTGGAGTCATGATAGCGGCTGGGTGGATGGAATTGCAGCGGATGTTGTAGCCTTTTTCTGCACAATGGAGTGCAACAGACTTGGTGTGATTGCGTACGGCGGCTTTACTTGCCGCATAGGCAGCTGCTCCTGGAATTCCAACAAGTCCACTTCGAGAGGAAATATTGATAATGCTTCCTTTGCCCTTTCTTTTCATAAGTGGAATGGCATATTTGCATCCTAAAACAGTCCCATTGAGATTAACTCGCATGACTTCCTCAAATGATTCCATGTCTGGATTTTCTGCATCGAAGGGGCCTTTGGTTTCCAAAAAACCTGTGATGCCGGCATTGTTAACCAAAATATCCAAGCCTCCGAATTCCAGCAAAATTCGCTCATAGACCAATTGCCATTCACCTTCATTTTTTACATCCAGGTGAGTATAGCAAGCTAATTCACCAAGTTCATTTGCTAAGGTTTTTCCTTGCTTATCCAAAATGTCCGAAAGAATTACACGGGCACCTTCCTGATGAAAAACCTGTGCAATACTTTCTCCTATTCCTCTGGCAGCCCCGGTAATCAAGGCAGTTTTGTTTTTAAGTCTTCCCATTAGGATCGCTTTTTTAGTTTTCCAATAAAATACTTATGGCCCGAATTAATGCGCGATCATCTCCGTTCGACATCTCGCCAGGAGTATTAATAGCTAAGAGGTCAGGCTCTAGTCCAATGCCCTCATAGCTGATTCCATTATGATCCCGGAAATCACCCGTGCTCATGGCAACTATCCAACCATTGGGAAGTTCCCATTTCGGATTGTCAGAAAATGCCCCGTAGGTGAAGTCTCCAATAAACTGAACTTGA
Source organism: uncultured Limnohabitans sp. (assembly GCA_964441195.1). Lineage (GTDB taxonomy): Bacteria > Bacteroidota > Bacteroidia > Cytophagales > Cyclobacteriaceae > Algoriphagus. The sequence goes on along the minus strand of CAYTXN010000043.1, from coordinate 8,038 downwards.
GCGTTTCTCCGCATGGCTAAAATGAAAGTTTCCCCCGCGCTTCCAGTGCCTCTATCCGTTAATACTACCACCGGTTTCAAGTATGCACCAGATTTAGGGCTTACATCCCAAAGAATCCAATCGGTGAAATCTCCTTCCTTCGCGCTGTTTTTGAATCGGGTTTTCATGTACTGGTTGCGTTCACTAGCAAAAAAACTAGCAACTAGCTGCGCTGAACGATCATCTCCTCCTTCGATACCCCGAGCATCCAGGATTAGTTCATCGGTATCTTTCAATTTGGACAAAGCGGTTTTGATATGTTTTTCATAGAACCCTGGAATCTCTCCAAGATGATCCATATAAAGATAGCCAATGTTGGTGTTTTTAAATTTTCCATAGAGGACTATAGGATTATCCTCTGTTCCAAAAAAGCTTTCATCAGACAAGCTTTCTCGAATCAGGTCTAGGTCAAAAGTGCCCTCAGGATAGGCTGGTCCACTGTCATACCGACGAAAACCTGGATTTGGCTTTACCAACCAAACGTGTCCATCATTCAACTTAGAAAGCATTTCACTACAGACTTCGAATAATTGATCATCGCTGATTTGATTGTTGACTTGGGAAGAAAACTCATCATGGATTTCCTCCCAGTCTATATCTTTTATTTCAAAAAGCCCATAATGATTTTCAAAAGTGGTCCAAAGGTATTCAAAAGTAGCAACAGGATTCTGTGCGGGTTCTTCGACCAGCATCAGATCATTGCAAGAAACCAGTCCGAGTCCATAGATCGAAAGACTGGTAAAGAAAGTGGATTTGATAAAATGGTTCATATTGGATCAGTTTATTTGTGAAAATTGAAAAAGAAACACATAGGATAGGGCAAGCTCATGATTTGCCTTTTTGATGGGCTGAGGTTGTGAATAGCTCATCCAGTCATAGTTATAACTTACTGATAGACTACTTCGGTCAGCCAGACGGTAGCGATAGGCGACTTGGATTTCAGGATGTTGATATTGATGTGCCGATGTAAATTTTCCATTTTCCAAAAAGGTAAAAGTCTGCGATTTATCTGGCTGAGAGACCACATTTGAATAAGGCATTCTGGAAATCAGTGCTAGAATTGGGAATTGGAAATCACCCGCAAGCTGATGTCGATCTCCCAATTTTATGAAATGAGAATATCGGATTGCCAATGTGAGCTGATTCATCGCCCATGTATTCATGGCCAAACCATCGGCATAATGAATCTGGTCCCGAAGTCCTAACCCGAGGTAAGATTCTTGGCTGGATTTATCCGTCAATAAACGCAGATAGCTGACTCTGACTTCTCCGAAGTATTGAGTGGGAACCAAGAAAAAGCTATCGCCTCCCTCTTCAAATTGGAATTCCCGCTCTCCCAAGGCGGGAGCGATCATAGATCCGGTTTTTGCTTTCACTCCAAATTCCCATCGATTAGCTCCTTTTAGCCTTTTGTAATCTAGATTTACACCGTTGTAGTCGGTAAAGTAAATCATAGGAGAAGCCTGTAAGTCATGGAGTTTTTGTGTACCTCTCAAGTAGGAAATGCTCAATTCTGCATCTGGCGTTCCGAATTTGCTTTGGGCAAAACCCATGCTGTTTACTGCCAGCAGGCATCCAGCCGCTAGAAGTGTTTTTTGAAATTTGTTCATATGTTATTTTGATTGAAAATTGGGTCTATTGACCAGTTCGAGGGCCTTTTCCATTACCAAATCTTTTTTGTGCAAAAGAGCTTCAGCAGTCGGAATTATTTCATGTTCAGGAAGGATACCTCGGTCTTTGGGCATGCTTGACTTGAGACTTGCCATGTGAAAACCCAGTCGGGGAATTCCCAAGTCGATTTTGGAATTAGGCAAGGTGATGATGGTGAAAAATCCGCTACTGTTCACCTCAGCCCCGCCGGCTGTTTCTTCTCCGATAAAGTGTGCTCTTCCGTCGGCCATAACCCGAGAGGCAAATTCCGTGGTCACGGAGAAACTCTGCCCATCTAGCAACACGATCAGATTGCCATTAAATGCGTTTTTGTAAGGCTTGTAGGTCTTCAGTCCTGGAGCTTTGGTGAAGCGAAGGATTTCATTTTTTTCCTTGGAAAAAGAGTTCAGCATTGGGAAAATCTTCGAAGTATAGCTTGGATAGGCTGTTTTTTGATTTTTCTTGGTACTTACAAAGTCATAGTACTCAAACTGATCCTGAGCGAGGTATCGATACAGCTCGATTCCCAGCTTTTCAAATCCTCCCTCATTTCCGCGCAAATCAAGAATCAGATTACTGATATTTTCATCTTTCAGAGATCCAAAGGAGTTTCTCAAAAATTGCTTGAAGTTGGGTTCGTGTTTGTAGGAGAAAAATCGGTTGATTTTCATAATTCCGGTCCAGCCATTGGTCATTCGAAAAGTAAATGGGGTATCCTCGGATATATAATTAGCTTCTATCTGGGATTTCTCCACGCCCTTTCCTGTCCAGGTTACGACTTTTTCTTGGTCAAGCAGTGCAACTTCATAGGCATTTTCTACACCATACTCTTGAGCAAAAAATGCAGAGAAAAATCGGTTGAGTTGGTGATTTTTTCCTCCCTCACTATTCCCGTCGCCAAAAGTCATAGACTTCATAAGTTCAGCCTTTATTTGGGTAATCGGCTTTCCGTTTATCGATTGTACCTCGGCAAGGGTAGGAGCAGATTCATCTCCAAAATGACCCAAAACCTTCACTTTTTCAGCCTCGAAATAAAGTTTCAGCGGAAAAAGGTCAGACTCAAAATGCCCATAATGTTGGTCTTTTCCTTGCATGATCCACTTCACATGTCCATCCTTGAGGGCTGAAACTGCGGGTCTCATCATTTTGTAAAATTCCCATTGATTCATAGGATGATCGAGCTGTGATTCGATCCTGTCAAAAATCTTTGAAAATGAGTCAGCATCTGTATATCGATACATTTCCGGATGAAAGCGTTCCAGACCATCCCGGAAGATGCCAAGATCTTCTTTCATCTGCTCAGGACTGATTGTCTGAGCGTGGATGCCGGACAAAACAGCCTGCAGGCCCAGCATCAGTAGTAGTGTTTTTTTCATTGTTCCTCTTTTAGTGAAAGAAATTCTATTCTTTTTCTTTTACAGATGGGCTTAGGCCTCTTGGGGTTGCTTTTCTCAGCCTCACATAATGATGTGATTTGTGAAGCCGTATGGATGAAAATTTGGCTAAAGCACTAATTTTAAGGTGTTGACATGAAAAAAATATTCCTGATCTGCATTTTTGGGTTGCTGGCCTCTTTTGCTTTGGCAGAGACGAAACGATTTTTTATAAACCGATTTGGACTGGCGGAGGGATTGTCCGCGAATCAGGTGCTCACTGTTCATCAAGATCGAAACCGTTTCCTTTGGGTCGGCACAATCAACGGGCTCCAGCGTTTTGATGGGAGAAAATTCATGAACTATCAGATCAAAAAAGAGGGAATTACACAGCCTAGCCTTCCGGTATATGAAATTCAGGAAGATCCCGCTGGAAAGTTGTGGCTCAAGGTAGGAAATGAATACGGGACCTATATTCCCGAATCGGAGCAGTTCACTCCTTTTGGCTTTGAAAATGAACAAATCCGGGCAAGAGGAGAATCACTTTGGATGGATCGCAAGGGAAATTTCTTTGTGATTTTCCAGGGGGACAAAATTCTGTGGATTGACCAGGAAAAGGGTCTAATCACTGATCAAAATTTGCCAATCAAAATTCCCGAGGGATGGCGGCCGAGTTCAATATTTGAGGATAAGCAGGGTCGATATTGGGTGAGTTGCATGGAAGGGATTGCTATTTATGATCCAAAGACGGGAAAGATTCACACCTCAACCAACAATCCTGAAAACCTGCCACTGTTGAATAAATCTGATATACTACAAGTAGTCAATGTATATGAAGATCAGAAAGGACTTTTTTGGGTGAATTATTGGGCGCCTGGTGAATTTTTGGTTTCCTACGATGCAAGAACAGATAGTTATAAAAATCACAAAACTGAAATCGATCCGGGAAATGACAATTATCAAGAAGCTTATGGAGTAATCGAATTGCCAAATGGTCGAATTTGGCGCTATGGTATCCAAACCTTGGCAGATTTTGATCGGGAGAGTGGTCGGTTTTCCCGCTTAGTCCAGAGTGATCTCAATTTTGATAAGATTACCAAAGCAATTTGGGATCCCTCAGGAGGACTGTGGCTCGGGACGGATCATGGCCTTTATTTTATCCATTTTGACACCCCGGATATCTATTTTTTGCAGCTAAATACACAAGAAGGTAACAATGAACTTCAGGCAGTAGAAGAAGTCATTTATAAAGGAGATACGAGCGTGTGGGTCGGAAGCTGGGGAAAAGGAATAAAAATTTATAAACCTCAAACTGGGCAATTGGATTCGGAGTGGACACGGAGGAATTTACCTCAAGGCCCAGAATTTCGGCAGGTTTGGGACCTTTTTCATGATGAAAAAAGAGGCGTAGTCTGGGTCGGCTTGCAGAAAGGGAACCTTCAAATTGTTGACTTAGAGACCCAAAAATCCATTTTTCTAAATCCTGAGGTCTTTGAAGGATCGACGGTCCGGACAATCGCACAAGATATTCAAGGAGACCTTTGGTTTGGTACCCAAAATGGTTTGGTGATCAGATATTCGGGGGAAGGTTTTCGGAATGAAGGTTTTCGAAGGGTTAACAAATTTGGTGGCTCCATTCCCAGATTGCTGGTAAGCAAGGATCAAAAAATTTGGGCTGCAACGGTCAATGAGGGGGTTTATATTTTAAATCCACAAGATGGAAAAGTCATCAAGCACTTGGACGAACGAATTCTAAGCTCAAATAAAATCGAAAGAATTCATCAGCTCAATGACAGTATTTTCCTCATGGGTTTCGAGCTGCTGAATAAATACAATGTCCAGACAGGTAAAAATCAAGTGTTTTCCTATTCGGAAGGAATGGTCAGCAATGCCATTTCACATATAGAGTCTGACGGATCGGGATTGGCTTGGATTTACACCCCAAATGG
>CAYTXN010000043.1:0-2927 GCA_964441195.1 uncultured Limnohabitans sp. | reverse complement strand
TTTTGATTTCAATTTGCTCAATTTCCAGATTCAGGACCGCTTTTCGTATTACTTCCGACTGGTCGGAGCGGACCCGGAATGGGTTAATGCCAAAGGAAGTTTTCAAGCGGTTTATTCCCTTTTACCTCCGGGAGAATATCAGTTTGAGGTAAAAATCGCCAATGAACTCGGCGTCTTTTCTGAAATAGCTACCTATTCTTTTCAGATCAAACCCAGCATGATCCAGACTTGGTGGTTCAAAGCACTGTTGGGTTTACTTTTCCTTGGGGTTGTCGCCCTAATTTATCGCATGCATGTCAACCGGATTTTGGCTGTGGTCAAACTGAGAAGTCGATTGGCAAGGGATCTTCATGATGATATGGGCTCTACCTTGAGCACGATCAATATTCTCAGCTCGATGGCAAAGACCAAACTAGGCACAGACCCAGCCAAAACCAGCTATTACATATCTAAAATCTCGGAAAACAGTCAGCGGATGATGGAATCCATGGACGATATCGTGTGGAGTATCAAGCCACAAAACGACTCTATGGAAAGGCTCATCGCTCGTATGCGGGAATTTGCCAATCAAGTCCTCGAAAGCAAGGATATTCTTTTCTCTATGGAAATCGACGATCGAGTCCTCTCGATGAAACTGAGCATGGATGCGCGTCGGGATCTTTTCCTGATTTTCAAGGAGGGAATAAACAACGCTGCGAAATATTCTGGGGCTACTCGTGTTTTTATCTCGTTTGGGTTGGAGCAATCACAGTTTTTGATGCGGATTCGAGACTATGGGAAAGGGTTTGATTGGGAAGACTTGGATGAGGGCAATGGGCTTGAGAACATGAAAAAAAGGGCGTCCAATCTTAATGGAACATTGGAAATCAAAACAAATCCCGGAGAAGGAACCGAATTGATCTTGCGAGTGGTGTTATAATCACCACAATATGTGATTGATGGGCGAATGTCCGTGGTATACCTTTGTAAACTTAATAAGCTGGACAATGATAAAAATCCTGATATACGAAGATAATCCCCAACTCCGGGAAGGACTGACGATGCTGATTGATGGCAGCGAGGGTTTCAGTGTGTTAGCCGCTTTTAAGAATTGCTCAAACGTCAATCACGAAATTAAAACTTTCCGGCCAGATGTAGTTCTGATGGATATTGATATGCCAATAGTCAATGGATTGGAAGGCTTGAAAATCATCCGACAAACGGACGATCATGTCAAAGTGCTAATGCTAACGGTATTCGATGACCACCAAAATATCTTTGATGCGCTGAAAAGTGGTGCAAATGGATACATTTTGAAAAAAACTCCTCCTGCCAAGTTGCTCGAATACATTCAAGAGGCTTCTACTGGAGGAGCACCGATGACTTCCTCAGTGGCCGCACAGGTTCTGAAAATGTTTTCCCAACTGAATCCCGTTGCCGAGAATGATTATAACCTGACAGATAGAGAAAAGGAAGTGCTTCAGTGGCTGGTGAATGGATATTCCTACAAAATGATCGCTTCTGAGATGTTTATCGCCATAGATACTGTTCGCTCCCATATCAAGAAAATCTACGAAAAACTACATGTAAACTCTAAAAGTGAAGCTGTTGCAAAGGCCTTTCGTGATAATATCGTCTAGTCCATTTTTATCGAATACTTTTTAAGGCTCCCAATGGGGGCCTTTTTTGTGCTTTGGAATCACATGATTTGGCGATTGAAAAGCCCTAACTTATTATTTTCCACCCTTTTATGTGATTTCGGAGAGGGATTATTTTGATCAATTTTGTCCTGTACTCATTGAAAATCCATGACACTTTCTATTCAGATGAAAACGTTTTTTAAAATTATCCTACTGGTTTGGGCCCTGACAGTTTGCATAGGTGGGAAGACACAAGAACCTACTCCGATCAAAGCTGCTGGCAAAGCTTCTCTTACTCAAAAAATCACACATTTATGTGAGGTGAATCCCACATCTAGGTTGTCCCAAAAAGCGTGAAAGCTTATATCAACCAAAGGACCCTTTTTAGAATGACACCAACTTTTGAAAACTATCCAACTTTATTTTATGAACAACCCTTTGGCCACTTGGAAAGTCACATCCACGCTTTCCATTCTTCCGATTGAGCAGCTTTACTTAGGCTGTTTAGCTCAAAATCCCCGAACTCAGCGAGAGCTGTTTGATCGGCTTTATCCCAAAATGCGAAACATTTGCCTTCGCTACGTTAAAGACACCGCTGCTGCAGAGGACGTGCTTTTGGTTGCATTTCGGAAGGTCTTCGAACGAATTTCACAATTCCGAAACACTGGGAGTTTTGAAGGATGGATCAGGAGAATCGTTGTTAACGAATGCCTGATGCATTTGGAAAAAGAGTCCCACTGGTGGAAAGAGATCGAACTGGAAAAAATCAATTTTCCGGCAAACCAGGCCGGTCCTGAGGACCGATTGCACTGGGAAGATCTGATCAATACCATGCAGCAATTACCGGCTGGCTATCGCAAAGTATTCGAACTTTTCGTGCTGGAAGGCTTGAGTCACATAGAGATCGGCAAGCAACTCAGTATTTCAGAAAATACATCAAAATCCCAACTCAGTCGTGCGCGAGCACAGCTTCAACGTCTGCTGCGATTTGATCCCATGCAAAATTGAAAAAGCAAACAATTTTGCTTGGCCAAGCCTGAAGCCAAGAATCTTAAAACTCATATCCATAAAAATGAACACCAAGAACAAGAGAACCCCGATGCTAGTCGAGGGTTCTCGTCTTTTTTACGAGCGGGTATTTTCGGATAGTTTTAAAGCAATAGATCAAAAAAAACCTCTGCCATTCGGCAGAGGTTTAAAAAATTACCCTATTTAAAAATACTATTGCCAGTCATAAATTTCCTCACCAGCAATTCCTTCAAAAGTCAAATTCGTTACCCTCAAAAAGTCTAAAAACTGCTTAGTCAC
>CAYTXN010000042.1:7130-14908 GCA_964441195.1 uncultured Limnohabitans sp. | reverse complement strand
TTGGACAAGCCAAAATGCCGACTCAGAAAAACATGATCAAGAGGCCATCTGAAAAAGGGATATTTTGCATGAAAAGTATTATAAAACCCTCGTCCTCTTCTGGGATCAGCCATTTCTGATATTTTCAAAAATAGCGATGTGGTATAACTCCAAGCCACGTCATTCAAGTCACCAATCACGAGCGAAGGGAGCGGATTTTCTTTTGATTTTTTTCCCACAATGAGAATTTCTGCGTCACGCTCTGTGGAGGTAGGGCTTTCACCCGGCACAGGTGGAGTGGGATGGATAGCATAAATTGTGATCTGCTTTCCATTTCTGAGTTCAATATCTATTTCAAGAGAAGGGATTTCCTTGTTGACCAAATAATGGACCTGCTGCTTTTTTATCGGAAGTTTGGAATAGAGTACAAGGCCATAAGTGTTTTCTAAAGGAAGCAAAATCCGATGCTCAAATGTTCGTTGAAGTGGTTCCAATGCATCTGCCCAAGCTTGGCTGGTTTCTACTAAAAAAACAAGATCAGGATCATTTTTCTGGATCAATCCCAGTGCTTTTTCATAATTCTTATTGTATTGGTAGACGTTTCCTACTATTAGGTGAATTCCTTTTTTTGAGTCAAAGGAGACCCTTTTGATCATCTTTTTACCAAAAAATGAATAGGGCCAAACCAAAAAACTGAGGTAAACTATGCTGACTAAAATGCCTCCCGTCCAAAACCAAAATCCCGGATCCTGCTTTCCTAAAACTATCCAAAGAACAAGCAGTAAGACGAGAGCCGTAAGTTTTTGGAAGCGGGGGTAATCAAAGACCCGCACCCACCAATGATCCCATTTGATTAATGGAATCCAGGTGAAGGCAAAGAAAAGAGAAATGAATATTTTAAGAATCAAGAGTTCCACAAAAATGAGTCTGGTTGTAGGTCGAAGAAAAGAAATTTAGACTCAAAATCTAGGAAAGATTCATCGAAAGTTACTATCAAAAATTGATTTTGCCTCAGCGGAGGAAAATCAGCGGTTCACGGTTGTTTTCAAAAAACTCCAATTGGTTTCTGGTGACACTTGTAATGTATGTGAGCAAGCCCCAACATTCGGATTCTGTTTGAGAAAAAGTCACAAATAAACTATCGCGGGTTTTGTCGGGATATTCAAGAAAAATATCACTTGCTGGAGGGTAAATTTCTGTAAAAATCAGGTTATTCTGATTTTGCGAATCAAATCCTTGACGGGGAATTAGCGGATAAAATATTGTGTCTTGCCTTACCAAAGAATAAAGTTTGATGTCATCCAAATCAAGAGAGGAATTTGGCCCAAAGACAAGGTTCTCTCCCGTTGATTTGTCTATGAGCTGAAATCTGAGTTCGTAAATAGAAATTGCTGCATCTGCATTTCTACAAGGACTGCAGGAAGTAAGGACTATAAATACTAATCCTGCCAAAGTGAACTTCAAATTTCTAATAAGCGTCATATTTTGCAGAATTAGGTGGTTTTCAAATCAGCTAAGTTTAAATCGGACGGGTAAATAAAACCAAGATTCAATTGGGTTTCCTGCTAAATCCACAGCCGGTTTGTAAGGGCCCTTGAAGAGTTTGATCACCCGAACGGCCTCTTCGCCTAAGTCTTGATGAATTTGAACAGCGTTGGCAAGTTCGATTTCTTTGACATTCCCTTCCTCTGAAACCAAGACAGCCACTATGGCAATACCTGAAGCTCCGGACCTTCTAGCCGTAAGTGGATAATTTAGATTTTTTGCAAAAAAGCGATTCAAGCTCTCTGGATCAACACTCGGTTTGAATTCATCATGTGAACTGGTATAAAGGGTATCATTTTCCAGCTTCCAGATTTCAAATAGGTTTTCATCTTGCCGGAAGACCTCCGCAGTTTTGATTCCATTTTCAAAGTATGCTGTGATAGACTTCGAATTGTCCAGATTCATCACGGTTTGACTGATTTTATTGTTCAGGGAATCAAAGCGTTCAGTGATCTCTTGCTGGTAATTTCCATCGGGGTTAAGTCCGATCTTGCTTTGCTGCAGCATTCTATTTTTCCGATCAAAAATCCAAACCACCTTTTCTCCGGTTCCAAGCTCATTTTCAACTCGAGTGAAATGTGGCTTTTCTCCACTCTTAGGTTCTATTTCGAAAAAATGCCGGTTTAGCGGAACCCGTTCTTGAGAGAAGGTTTGGCTGGTAACTAAAACCCATAAAGTCAAAAAGCCAGAATATCGAAAGATTACCATAAGATTAAAGTTTAACTGACTATTTGAAAATAGCTTAGCGATGTATTTGAATCGAGGCTAATCTAAATGCCACGACCTTAAAATACTGGACGATTAATTTCCAAACCTTATAAAACTCATGTTTTACAAAAAGATTTTTTTAAAACTTTGATTGAAAACCCACTGAATCAATTTTGTTGATCAAAATTTAAATCACTGGTTAACTATTTGCGGTCGTTCCCCCGATTTAAACCTTATTTTTGTCTTTTAACCCTATTAACCAAAATAATATGCATGCTATCAATCCTACGACGACTCAAGCTTGGTCAAGGCTACTTGAACTCGTAAAAAAGCATAAAGATCATACCATTGCTTCACATTTTGACTATCCGGGACGATTTGAGGAATTCAGTCTTCAATTTGAGGATATGCTCGTCGACTTTTCCAAAAATCGTATTTCTGACGGGATACTGCTTGCTCTAATGGATTTGGCTAGGGAAACTGGTGTTCATGAAGCGATTGAGGACATGTTTACTGGTCAACCTATCAATCAAACTGAAAATAGAGCGGTACTTCACACAGCTTTAAGGAATAGAAAAGGTCATCCGGTGTATGTGGATGGCAAAGACGTGATGCCGGATATTAATGCCGTATTGGTTCAAATGAAGAACTTTGCCGATCAAATCTATGGAGGCACTTGGCTGGGTTACACAGGCAGACCAATTACGGCACTGGTCAATATCGGTATCGGAGGCTCTGACCTTGGTCCTGTGATGGTGACCGAGGCACTTAAACCTTTCCAGAATCCAAAACTGGATATCTATTTTGTCTCCAATGTTGACGGAACTCACATGGCTGAGACCTTGAAGAAGGTAGATCCGGAGACCACGTTGTTTTTCATTGCCTCCAAGACATTTACCACTCAGGAGACCATGACTAATGCACATACTGCAAGATCTTGGTTTGTAGGAAAAGCAAAAGATGAATCAGCAGTTGCCAAGCATTTTGTAGCTCTTTCAACCAACGCAAAAGCAGTAGAAGCTTTCGGGATTGATCCTGCCAATATGTTTGCTTTTTGGGATTGGGTTGGCGGTAGGTATTCACTATGGTCCGCTATCGGATTGCCAATCGCTTGTGTGATTGGTTTTGACCATTTTGAGAAGCTGCTTGCAGGTGCACATTCCATGGATGAGCATTTCCGTCATTCAGCTTTTCAGCGAAATATTCCGATTATTTTGGCGATGATAGGAATCTGGAACACCAATTTTCTTGGCGCCACTTCGGAGGCAATTCTACCCTATGATCAATACATGCATCGTTTTGCAGCCTATTTCCAACAGGGAAATATGGAAAGCAATGGGAAATACGTCACAAGAGACGGTCAGAAAGTCAACTATACTACCGGACCAATCATCTGGGGAGAACCGGGAACAAATGGCCAACATGCATTTTACCAGCTGATCCATCAGGGAACTCACCTCATTCCTTGTGATTTTATCGCTCCTGCAAATTCACACAATCCAATTGGTGATCACCATCAGAAGCTGCTTTCCAACTTTTTTGCTCAGACAGAAGCTTTGATGATGGGAAAATCCCTAGAGGAAGTGACTGCCGAAATGAAAAAAGCAGGAAAGTCAGATGAAGAAATCGAAAAGATCGCCCAGCACCGAGTGTTCAAAGGTAATCGTCCAACTAATTCCATTCTAGTCAAAGAAATCAATCCCTATACGTTGGGACAATTGATTGCGATGTATGAGCACAAAATCTTCGTGCAAGGCGTGGTTTGGAATATTTTCAGCTTTGATCAGTGGGGCGTAGAACTGGGCAAAGTCCTTGCAAATGGGATTCTTCCAGAACTTGTCAGTGATGATGTGGTAACCGCACATGACAGCTCAACCAATGGGCTGATCAATGCCTACAAGCAGATGCGAACTAGTTAAGGAACAAAAATTCCTGCTAAATCCACTTTGAATACTTTCGGGGGAACAGTCAAGCCACTAAAGCTGATTCGTTCCCCCGAAATCGTTAATTCCATTTCTGAATCAATGGCAACGCCTTCCGTTTGACCCAAACCAGCGGGACTCCCAAGGAAAAACTGATTTCCTGAGCTGGAGAATACTGACCCTGAAACGGATGAAAATGTCCAAATAAACGATCTGGAGCTGATTCCTTTATTTTCATAGCCTAATAAAACCACATTTTTCCCATCAGTACTTACATCTGCTCCAGTGATCAGTCCTTTGGAATCAAAGCTTTCCGTCAAAACCGCCACTTGATTTCCAGTGGAAGTAGAAAGCGTGTAGTGTTTTGTGCGTTCGTCAATCCAGTTTTTCGAGAATAGATGGAGCTGATTTTCCCAAAAAATCATAGCCTCACCATCAAAATTATGGTTGGCATTTGCCTCTGAAAAATCACTTTGATCTGGATAGCTAAACTCAATAATTTCCGCTGAGACTTCAGTTTGGTTCAAGAGGTTTGAGATTGGGATTTTCAGGATTTTCAGGTCAGTTCGGTTGCCTAGGTTGTTTCCGAAATCTCCGATAAATAAATGATTCGGACTTGCCGCCAAATCCTCCCAATCGATATTGGGTGCATTGGTCACCTTCACCGTTCGAATCAGTGAACCGCTTATTGGATTGATTTCTTGAATCTCGGCAGAATTTCCACTGTCATTGATCGAAAATAGCCTGCCTTGTATCCATTGCAAACCGGAAGTTTCACTGAGAGTTGATCCAAGTTCATTTAGATTATAGGGAAAAAGTACAGCGGGAAAGCCGTTTTCACCCAGTATCAAAATCTCATTTGAAACGTCAAAATCAACCTTTTGAAAAGAATCAGAAGTTTCTGATGGAGAGCCTTTAATTTGGTGATGCAGATGAGAAAAGCTATTCGAAAGTCTGCCTATCCTAAATGAGTTTCCATTACTGAGTGAGAGTTCTGTCTTCAGCAAAAGATTATCTTTCACATAGGCATAATAGAAATCTGAGGTGCTGAAAACCGTCCCTGTCTGGGGTTCAATGATCTTTGGAGCAGAGGAAAAATTTGATTTTGAAAAGGTAAACAGTCCAAAATCTGAACTTGCTTTAAGTAAAAGAGATTCGTTAAGATTGTCAACTACCAGTTTTCCTGAGATTGTAAGGGGAAGGGTTTCAGATAAAGATTGAGAAGTAGAAGTGCCTGTGTAATCGTAGGTTCCAAACGGTAATTCGATGGTATAAGCTGTGCTGAAATCGTTTGGATCAATAGAAAGGCTGAACGATTCACCTCCCGATTCAGTGAAAGTGACTTGAAGTTGATTTGTAAAAACGTGCGCCCATTGGAATGTAGCGTGTGTTCGTCCGGCTGGATTGGTTCCATCCGATAGCTCAATGTCCATAATAGATACTTTGCCGATGTCGGAGTCTGGTTTTTCTTTTTCCCCACAGGAAAAAATCAAAAACAACAGCAATGAAAAAGTGGAATAGTGGATTTTCATTTTGCTTTAAGAAGAAGTAAAAAACGGAAGCAATTGTATGGAATCAAAGCAATTTTGAATGGCATGGCATTTTTCTATGGTCGAATTAAGACTGATTTGAGTAGGATTGGTTTTGAAATCCGGTGGGGAAAACAAATTCATTATACACCCTGTTGCTATCTCAAATAATTAAAGTTATGAAAGAGCTTTTGGAAGATATCAGGAAAAACGGAAACGGAAAGGCAGACCTTGAGAATCATCACCAAGATAAACTTCTGATCAAAGATGCGATTTTTGTAAGATTCGAAGGAAATCTAGTAAAAGTGAAGTATGATGACATTCTTTGGCTGAAAGGTGATGGTAATTATACCACCTTGGTAGCTCGTAATTCTGTTTTTTCAGTCAGAAATATCCTAAAGGACTTCGAAACCGCCCTTCCGGCAGATCGATTTATGCGAATTCACAAAAGCTACATCGTGCAAGTTTCCGAGATTAATGCAATTAATACCCGCGAAATAAAAGTTGCAACTGATCTCGTCCCTGTGGGAAGGACGTATTATCACGATTTGGTGAATGGTATTCAAAAACTTGGAAGTCATCCAGACTAAACCCAAAGCAAGCTACTATCTCCGTAACTCAAAAAGCGGTAGTCTTGGTCCAAGGCCACTTGGTAAATGTTTTTCCAATTGTGTCCTAGAATCGCCGCTATCAACAAAATTAGGGTGGAACCTGGCTGATGAAAGTTGGTGATTAGGCCGTCAATCATGCGGTATTGATATCCTGGGAAAATAAAAATTTCAGTCGTCCCCCAAATACTTTCAAGTCTATTTTTATCCATATAGGTCAAAACAGCTTGCAAAGCTTCTTTTTTAGACGGAACAGAAATTCGGTTTTCGTAAGCAAAAAGTTTCTCAATCACGAAGTCTTCATTTTTTTCTTCTAAAAGTTTAACTCCAAACCAAAATAAGCTCTCTAGAGTCCTTACCGAAGTTGTTCCTACTGCAACAGTTTTCCCTTTTTGCACCAAAAGCTTTTCAATAGTTTCCCGATTAATATGAATCTGTTCGCTGTGCATCGGATGTTCCAATACATTTTCGGCTTTGATCGGTTGAAAAGTACCCGCACTGACATGAAGCGTCACTTGCGTTTCTTGAATTCCTTTTGCTCTTAATTTCTCAAAAATTTCATTTGTAAAATGAAGTCCGGCAGTCGGAGCCGCCACCGCGCCTTCCTTTTTGGAATAGACCGTCTGATAGCGGGATTTGTCATCCGCATTGGGCTTTCGGTTGAGGTATGGAGGAAGCGGAACTTCGCCACTTGCCTCGACCAAATCGACAAATGCAACTTCAGCATCATTCCATGAAAACGTCACGCATTTCTTTTCCCGATCTTTCAACTCCGCCGAAAGGACTATTTCTTTCCCGTTTACCTGAACCTGACCTTTGAGGATTTCATCATCCTTCCACTTTTTAGAATTACCAATCATCGTTTCCCAAGTGACAGGATGCTTGGCCAGCATGATTTCAGGAATCACAGTTGTGGGAGCAATGGGCTGCAAAAGGAAGATTTCAATTCTTGCACCGGTTTCCCGCTGGAAAATTAAACGTGCTGGAATTACCTTGGTGTCATTATAAACCAAAAGCGAATCCGATGGAAGCAAACTAGGAAGATTATAAAAATTGAGATGCTCGATTTTCCCATCCCGAACATGCAAAAGCTTTGATGCATCCCGCTTTTCCAAGGGAAATTTTGCGATGCGTTCTTCGGGCAGTGTATATTCGTATTCTCTCAGGTCGATCTTTGGAATCTCCATTTGTTGCTAGTTTTCGGGCGCAAATATAGGTTTCAGTCAGCCATTTCCCTTTGTTTTTGGTTAGTAATCCATGGTAAACACAGTGCAACTTCAGTTTTCATACATCAAGCGAACTCTTAATTTCAGATTTGAGGCAGGGACTTCCCGTGGTATTTTGAAGACACGAGATGTATATTGGATTAAGGCTTTTGATCCAGAAAACCCTGAAGTCATTGGTTGGGGTGAGGCAGCACCATTAGTTAAGCTTAGTCCGGATTATCGTGAGGATTTTGAAGAAGTTTTGAGAAAAATGCTTGAAAA
>CAYTXN010000042.1:0-7030 GCA_964441195.1 uncultured Limnohabitans sp. | reverse complement strand
TGGAGCAGATTGATCAGAAGTTGAGCGAAGGATTTAACTGCATTAAGATGAAGATTGGAGCGATTGACTTTGAAAAGGAAATAGAACTATTGCGCTACATCCGTTCGCGATTTTCTCCGAAACAAATCATCTTACGCGTAGATGCGAATGGTGCTTTTTCACCATCCGAAGCACTAAATAAGCTGGAAAAATTGGCCGAATTTCAAATCCAAAGTATTGAGCAACCGATACCTCCGGGGAATTGGGAAGAAATGAGAAAGCTCTGCAAGGTCACTCCTTTGGCGATTGCATTGGATGAGGAATTGATTGGAGTGGAAAACAAAGAACAACTTCTCGATCAAATTCAGCCTCAGCATATCATTTTGAAGCCAACTTTGGTTGGTGGGATTTTGGAAACTCAAGAGTGGATTCAGTACGCCGAAGAGCGTGATATCGGCTGGTGGATGACTTCAGCCTTAGAAAGCAACATTGGTTTAAATGCCATTTCACAGCTTGCTTCTACCTTTAACTCAAAGATCCCTCAAGGTTTGGGAACTGGAAAACTGTATCACAACAACCTCGAATCTCCGCTGGAAATACAATCTGGTTTTATCCGATATAATTCAGAAAATCCCTGGGAAGAACCTTCCTAATCGTTTAACCTGAACAAATAGACGGGTTTATTTACTTCTGCCTTCCAGAGGGTTTGTGTGAGCTTTCCGGTAAATTCATCCCGTTCAAAAACCACAATGTCATTACTGGCTTGATGTGCGGCGAGTAAGTATTTTCCATCTGCAGTGAGATTGAAGTTTCTCGGCATCAGTCCGCCAGAAGGAATATTTTGTACCAAAACATACTGACCTGAAGGTCTTTTTCCAAAAACGGAAATGGTATTGGCATCCCCACGATTGGAGACATAAACCTGCTTTCCATCAGGAGAAAGTCGAATCTCCGCTGCGCCAACATTTCCTTCAAAACCTTCATCGAGTAAGGAAATTTCTTGTTTTAGCTCCAGGACTCCGTTTTCGTAAGAAAAGACATCCATTGCGGCTACCATTTCTTGTACTACCAGAATTTCCTTTCCGTCAGCAGAAAAAGTTAAATGTCGTGGACCATCGCCGGGAGTTACCGGAAATTCTCCTGAAAGTTTCAACGGCTCAGACTGGGAAGCATCAAAGTCATAGACATAAATCTTATCCGTGCCCAGATCAGCAACCAACACCCGTTTTCCTTCGGGATCAAATGTGGTACTGTGGACATGAGGACTTTCTTGTCGGTCTGGATTTACACTTTTTCCTTTGTGCTTAATCGTCTGCGCATGTTCAAGTATTCCTTCGGGAGAGATTTTAAATACACTCAGACTTCCTCCAGTGTAATTTCCCAAAATAACGAAATCCTCATTTGGAGAAATTGAAATATGGCAAGGATGATCGCCTCCAGACTCTTTTTGGTCTATCAAAGTCAGGGAATTATCGACAGGATTTCTGGCAAAGCTCAATACCTGACCTCCTGGGGTTCCGGATGCTTCTTCAAGTGAAAAAACTCGTTTCCCATCTTTTGAGGCAATAACAAAGGAGGGGTTGGCGATTCCACCGGCAATTGTTTCCACGGTCAGGATATTCTCTTCCGGTGAAAAATAAAGATGATTGATCCCTTGGATCGGAGAGTCTGTGTAGGTTCCGAGCAAGAATTCATAACTTGAAGGTGCGGTAGAAGTGGAGATCACTTGAGTTTCTTGTTTTGGAGAAGAACAGGATGCTATCACAAGTGTGACGATCAAGACTAGGTAGAATTTCATATGATTATAATTTGATTTTCAGTGGCCATATGGAATGCCCCGGAAAATCATCTCCCTGTCCAAGATTTATTTTCATGGGCATTTCATGTGTTTATAATTTGATTTTCATAGGCCACATGGAATCTTCGCATGGATTAAAAACATCCTTCTTTGTGAGGTTCCGGGTTATGCTCGATTTCATGTCCTGAAATTAGAAATAATTTTTACTTTTAATTTTTACTTTTTTTATTAAAAAGAAGAATAAAAACTACTGAAAAGCAAAAAAAAGAATCTAAATCTTATAGAATTTACAATATTCCATCAAAAAAATAGAAATTTTACTAATTTGCCATACCTATCAAATCTGACCCTGGATGATTCAAGTTTACGATACCCAAGTCGCCAAGCGATTTACGATTTACAACAGCCTTTTTTTGGACTTACCTTTTGACGACATCTATGTCACGGGGACACTTCTTCCTTTTTTAGGAAAAGCATGTGAGCGAGGCTTTGCTGCAGGAAAATCCCCTAGAGAGATCATTAATGGATTTTTTGAGGAAATGTTACCCGGCGAAAGTGATAAAAAGAAATCTGATTTTCTTTTTCAAATGATCCAATATGTTGAGCGACAAGTAGTTTTGTTTGACTCAATCGAAGATGCCGCCTACGAAAAGATCAACGACATCACTGGAAAAGGTTCAATCAAAGCCTTAATCAGCCGGGTAGAAACCGACCGGAAGAAAGAGGAACTAATCGAAAAGCTCAAAAACTTCTCTGTCAGACTGACACTCACTGCCCACCCTACTCAGTTTTATCCAGGAAATGTTCTCGGGATTATCACGGATCTGGAGAATGCTATTCGGACTGATGACCTTGAAAATATTAATCTTCTTCTACAACAGCTTGGCAAAACGGGCTTTATCAACCGTGAAAAGCCAACGCCATTTGATGAAGCGATCAGCTTGATCTGGTACCTCGAGAATGTCTTCTACCACAGTATTCCTGACATCATCATTCGTTTGCTCAAAGGCCTAGGACAGCCACTTCATACTTGGGAAAATCCGGCAATCCTAAAAGTTGGATTCTGGCCAGGTGGAGATCGTGATGGTAATCCATTTGTCACTCACGAGACAACCCTTCAGGTTGCAGATCGACTTAAAAAATGGCTGATGCGTTGCTATTACCGTGATTTGCGCAAGCTCAGAAAGCGACTGACTTTCAAGCATGTGGAGGAGCATATCGTAAAAGCCGAACGAGGGATTTATTATGCCTTATTTGAAAATAAAGAAACATATTCCTCAAAAGAAGACCTTTTAGCAATCCTTTTTGATGCAAGAGATGCCTTGATAAAATTTCATGACGGGCTGTTTTTGGACCTATTGGATCAATTCATTCTTAAGGTGCGAATATTCGGATTTCACTTTGCCTACATGGACTTGAGGCAGGACAGCAGAAAACATGATGCACTTTGGGAGGAGGTTTTCAGTCTTCAGGGAAAAGAATTTGCAGGCACTGAAGAGGAACTGATTCAGGAGGTGATGAAGACCGAAGAACTTCCTGCCTTAGATCAATACAAAGAGCCATTTCACAAAGAAATGCTTCAATCTATGGCGACAGTCAACTCTATTCAAGCAACGAATGGGGAGGATGGCTTACACCGCTATATTATTTCCAATTGCCAGTCTGTACTCCATATTATAGAGGTTTATCAGATGGCTAAATTGACTTTAGGCAAAAAGGACGGAGAACTGCCATTAGATATAGTTCCTTTATTTGAAACTGTCGATGATTTGAAAATGGCCCCTCAAATCATGACCCAACTATATCAAATGCCCGAGTATAAGAAGCATTTGAAAAGCCGAGGAAACAAACAAAATATCATGCTTGGCTTCTCCGATGGCACCAAAGATGGAGGATATCTGAAGGCAAACTGGTCAATTCTAATTGCAAAAGAAGAACTGACGCAGGCCTCCAGAGATAATGAGATCAGTGTAGTATTCTTCGATGGTAGAGGTGGACCAGTAGCTAGAGGTGGGGGGAATCTCCATAACTTTTATGCCTCGCTAGGCGAGAAAGTGGAAAATTCTGAAATCCAAGTGACAATTCAGGGTCAGACGATCTCATCTAATTATGGAAAGCAGGCATCCTGTATTTATAATTTTGAGCAATTGCTAAGTGCAGGAGTTGAAAATCATTTGTATCCAGACTTCGAAAAAAGCCTAAACGAGTCCCAGCGAGCACTCATTGAGAAGTTAGCCAACATCGGCTATGAGAAATACAAGGACCTGAAGAATCACCCAAAATTTGTCCCGTATCTGGAACATGTAGCCCCGCTGAAGTTTTTCGGGATGACCAATATAGGTTCCAGACCTCTGAAAAGAGGAAAAGACGGAGGACTGAAATTTGAAGATCTCCGGGCAATTCCTTTCGTAGGTTCTTGGGCCCAGATGAAGCAAAATATTCCGGGATTTTATGGCGTGGGATCAGCAATCAATTCTGTGGAGAAGGAAGATGGAATAGAAGAGCTGAGAAAACTTTACCAAGACAGTCTCTTCTTCAGAACTCTCCTGAGTAATTCCATGCAGTCTCTCAAAAAGTGCTTTTATCCTGCCACAGCTTATTTGAAAGACAATTCTGAGTATAGTGAGTTTTGGCAAATGCTATTTTCAGAATTCGAATGTTCGGTTGAAAAACTAAAGAAAATAGCGGATATGGATGAGCTCATGGCGGATAATCCTGTCACAAAAAGCTCTATTGAAATCCGGGAACGCATCGTTTTGCCCTTGATCACGATTCAGCAATATGCGATTCAAACTATCCTAGAAAATGGTGGATCAACCGAAATTCTTGACAAGCTCATACTTCGAACCATGTTTGGCATCATAAACGCCACTCGGAACGCGGCATAATCTATTTTATTTACGACAAAAAAGCCCTCGATTTCTATTGATTCGAGGGCTTTCTTTTTGAAAACTAGGTTCTGTAACTATTGCTTGGGTAATGGTGACAATTATCGGGTACACTGTTTCTCAGGTCTCCTGTCTTCGAACTTCGTTCTCTTTATTTTCTCAATTCTAGGGTCTTGATTCTTGTTTCTAACATCTTGTGTCTTCAGTCTCTTTAAAAAGTCTCATTGATATTCAGATAAAACCCTGAATTCCCCTTTTGCCCAAAACCGTAATCAGCTGCAATCGTGGTTCGGTTTTCCTTATTAATCATTACTCGAAAACCAACTCCGTAGCCCGGGTTGATTTTTGTGAAAAGTTTCTCATTATCCATTTTGCTGCTAAAGCTTGCTGCGTTGAGAAAGACGGTTCCTCCAAAGGTTTCCTTGTTTTGCTGAAGTGGAAATCTCCATTCAGCTTCTCCATAGACCATATTTTCTCCTCGGAATCTCCCCTGAGCATAGCCTCTGCCAGACCTTCCAAACATGTCCCATGTGATGGAAGGCAGATTCATATAGGGCACATCGCCTGAAACCACAAAGTTGCCAAAGCCCCACAAGGCGATCAAATTTCTTTTTCTCTGCTCATTCAAGTTGATGTAATGTCTGTAATCCATCATCAGCAGCGATGAGTTTTGGTCCGAACCAAAAAATGTAGGATTGATTTTGTACTGAATCCAGGCAAAGTTCTTTTCGTAGGGAGACACAGCTTTGTCCCGATTTTCCATCACTCCATTGAATGAAATGCCGGATAGGGTATAGCGATCCAAATCAAAACCAAGGCGATTGTTATAGGCATCATGAGAATAGATCGGATTAAAATCCGGTGCGGCTTCGTTATAGTTTTCGATTTTGGAATGGATGTCAAGATGATAGCCAAGGCCTAGGTAAAACTTAGAATCTCCGATTCGCTTCAGGATAGTTTCGTAAAACCGTACCAAGCGGAAATCCATTCCCTGCTTTCCCCAAAGAGCATTTCCAGCGGCTGGGTTGATTTCCAAATCATTCGGTGAACTGCTGCCCAGTCCGTAAGTAAATTGCGAAGTGACAAAATACCTCCAGTCTCCAATGAATATCAATTTGTTTTCATTGGAGAAAATATTGCTTCTCGAACTGAAGATCCACTGTTTTTTGGTGGTATAGAGGAAGTTGCCCACGAAGTTGGAAATCTTGGTAGTCGCCGGATTTCCCATATACCATGTAGCAGAGGGAGCGAGTCCAAAGAGCCAACCATTCGCGGGATTTGACCCAATTGCAGGAAGAGGTACAATTTTCAACTGATTGACCTTATTTGGTCGATAAATTATGGAATCAGATTGGGCGGAAAGTTCTAGTGAAACTGCCAAAAAAAGCCCTAGAAGTAAGCCTGCTTTCATAGCCGGATTGGTGGTTTGGAGGTGGAAATAAAATCACTCTAATCTAAGCTTTAGCAATGGATTCAATTAGGATTTATTCCTAAATCAATAAAAAATAATTGCATTTTATGGGGTTTAAGAATGATATTTTGAAAATCTAACTCCCCGCAGTTACCAAAAAATTTTGCGTTCCATCTCGATTCCTCTCGGAAATTCAGGTTTTTTATCAGTGATCTTTCATCTTTTTGGATTCACTCCATCGGCTATCTCTTTATCGAATTATTTATTGAAAGCTAAATTCAAAAATTTAAACAATACGAGGGCTGTCCTGTTATCAAAACAAAACATTCCAACAAACAACAAAATGAAAAAATTAAAATTCTTGTCATTAGCTGTTGCCTCATTCGCTACAGTTTTTGCAGTTAGCTGCAGCTCTCCCAAAGAGGAAACCGCTGAAGAAACAATGGTAGTAGAAGAAGTTGCTGCTCCAGTGGAAGCACCAAAGACAGTGGTTGACATTGCTGTGGGATCTCCTGATCATACTACTTTAGTTACTGCAGTCACTGCTGCAGGTTTGGTTGAGACTTTAAGCGGACCAGGTCCATTCACGATTTTTGCTCCAACTAACGCTGCTTTTGCCGCGCTTCCTGCTGGAACAGTTGAGAATCTTGTGAAGCCTGAGAGCAAAGACCAATTGACTTCTATCCTGACTTACCATGTCGTATCAGGAAACGTTTTGGCCGCTGATCTTTCAGACGGACAAAAAGTTACCACATTGAATGGCCAAGAGTTGACTGTCTCTATCGCAAACGGTGTTGTAAAAATCAACGGTGCAACTGTAACGGCAGCTGATTTGGCCGGTAGCAACGGCGTTATTCATGTAATTGATGGAGTTCTTCTTCCTCAATAAAAATTTGGATTAGGTTGAGTGTGAAAAAGGGTCAGTTTTTATAACTGGCCTTTTTTTTTGAAAAT